>JAUIJR010000007.1 GCA_030431075.1 Polyangia bacterium
TGGCAGTCGATCTGCTGCAAGGAGATGACCGTGGTGGTCGCCGAGTCGGGCACCGTGGTGCCGCCCCCAGCGGGCTCGCAGGCCACGGGGACGGCCAGCAAGGCCGCGGCCAAGAGCAGATGCGTCGGGGCGAGACGGCGCGCCATGGCGCCGAGTCTAGGCGCGGTGAAGCGCCGGGTCCACCAGTGCGCGCGCGCAGACGCCCCTAGAACATCGAGTTCTCGTTCTTCGAGCTCTCGGGGATCACCTGCAGCACGTCCCAGTGCTCGACCACCTTGCCGGCCTCGTCGAAACGGAAGATGTCGATGCCCGCGTAGTCGTGATCCCCGGGCCAGTGCTGATGGCAATGCAGCACGACCAGGTCGCCTTCGGCGATGGCCCGCTTGAACTCCACGCGCTTGCCCGGGTACTCGCGCGCCATTCGCTCGAAGTACTCCACGAAGGCCGCCTTGCCGTCTCCGACGTGCGGATTGTGCTGGATGTACTGCGCCCCGACGTAGCGCTCCACGGCCAGGGCCGGCTGGTTCTGGTTGAACATCAGGTCGTAAAAGGCCTGCGCGTTGCGCTTGTTGTCTTCGAGGGACATGGCGCCCGGGAGCTACGCGCCGTGCCGGCGCTTGTTTCGCGTGCCTTCCAAGGCCCGCACGAGCGTGCGATTCACGGGCCTTGAAAGCCTAGGCTCGGAGCACCCGCCTCTCGCGGCGTTGCTCATCGCTCGTTGGGCCCACCCAACTCCCTCTTCGCGCCTTGCGAGAGACGGGCGGTCCGTCGCCTACTTCTGTCAGCGCCCGTGAATCACACGCTAGGGGGCAAAAACGGCCAGGTAAAAGCCGCTGACGGGACTCTCCGAGTACCAGCCGGCGACCACGATGCGACCGACATTGTCGAGCGTCATCGCCTCGACGCGGCCCGAGGCGTCACCGCCTTGCCAGCGATTCGTGGCGCCGGGATCGAGGCGCTGAACCCACGCAGGCAACGAACCTCCGGTGGCGCGCCCGGCGAGGTTGATGTCCCCCCGCGGGCCGATCTCGATCTCGGTGGCCTCCACGCTCGTGCCCGCGCCCGGAATGCTCGTCGGATCGTAGTTGTAGTCGGTGCCGGGAATGCCGGCGGAGTCGTACTCGCGCAACCAGATCTGGCTGGTGCCCTCTTCGAGGTAGCCGGTCATGATGGCCCCGCCGTTGTCGAGCGCGGCCAGGTCGTAGACCTCGGCGTCGAGACCCCCGGGTCCACTTTGCGTGCGGGACCACAGCTGGTTCTCCTGCAGGTCGTACTTGGCGACCCATGACTTGGCCTCATTGGCCTGGATGTCGAAGTAGTCGCCGCCGACGATGATGTTCCCGTCGGCCGCCAGTACGCCAGCGGCGGGCTCGACGTCACCCGCGCCATTGTCGTCGAAGCTGATGTCCCAAGCGACGTTGCCGTTGGCGGGGTCGAGGGCGATCAACCACATGGCGTCGTTGAAACTCGAAGACGGCTGGCGATGTTGGGCGACGAGAACGGGGGTGCCGTCCGGCAAGAAGAGAATGTCGGCAACGCTGTCGGCCTGCGCCGCGCTCACCTGGTAGTGCTCGGTCCAGACTTCGGCGCCGCTGCTGGTAAAGCGACGGGCGAAGAGGTGGTTCGTGCCGCCGATGTTCTCGATGCCGGCTACGACGACGACCCCGGTGTCCGAGACCTCGACGGCCAGGCCCGAGTCGCTCGCATTGCCGAGCCCGTCGTAGGTGAGCCCTGAACCGCCGGCACCCCACTGGGGGTCGAGGTCGGCGTTGAAGCGTTGGAAGTAGGCGTCGGTCGAGCTTCCATCGCTGATCCGCCCCGCCGTGTAGATGCTGCCGTCGGGGCCGACGGCGACGTCGTACCAGGCGCTGAACCCATCGCCGACAATCTTACTGTTGTCGATCATGGTGCCGGGCGCGATCGTGATGTTCACGCTCACGCTCTCGGTCCCCGAGTCCGACAGGCCCTGGCCGTCGTAGGCCGTCGCGCTGAACTCAACCGTGCCCTCGTCGGCGCTTTGGGCCAGCCACCGCGCGGTAAAGGGGGCCGTATCGTCCACCGCGAAGGGCTGAGCGTCGCCCACGACGAAAAACTCGACGCGGTCGACGCCTACGTCGTCGGTGGCCGTCGCCGTCAGTTCAATCCAGGCCGCCTCGGTGATGGTGTCGTCGGTAGCGACAAGCGAGACAAAGACCGGCGCCTCGTTGGCGCCATCTCCGTCGCCGTCGCCGTCGCCATCCCCGTCGCCATCCCCGTCGCCGTCGCCATCCCCGTCGCCGTCGCCGTCTCCATCCCCGTCGCCGTCGCCATCCCCGTCGCCGTCGCCGTCTCCATCCCCGTCGCCGTCTCCATCGCCGTCTCCATCCCCGTCGCCGTCGCCGTCGCCGTCGCCGTCGCCGTCGCCGTCGCCGTCGCCATCGCCATCGCCATCGCCATCACCGTCACCCTCGCTCGAGCTCTCGCCTTGGGACTCGCTGCCGGACTCGCTCGACTCTTCGGTCGTATCGCCCGTCTCACCGTCGACGTTGAGGCACATGTCGGCCACGCAGCTGAGCCCGGGCAGGCAGCCTTGGTCCTCCGTGCAGCCGCACTCTTCGGTGCCCAGCGTGCAGGTCTCGAAGCTCGTGCGGCACGCGAACGCCGTCACGAAACCGATCAGCGCAGGGAGGAGCAAGGCAGGCCGGAACATGGCGGCACTGTACCAGCCGGGGGCTCCGGTACGCCGCGACCGCCTCGGGTTCAGTGGACGCGGCATCGGCGGCGTGTTTTCGGCCTAGAACTGGCCGCCGAGGGTCATGCGTAGGTTGAAGGGCGGGCCGGCGGAGCTGTGAAGCGTGGGGATCTGGCTCGGCGGCATCTCGGGGTCCCAGTGGCTCGCGTAGTGGTACTCGCCCTCGCGGATCATCAGATTCGCCAAGTTCTCGGCCTCGATGGCGAGCCGTAGACGCTTCCACGCGTAGCCCCAGGTCGCATCGGTGCGCAGCATCGTGGCCCCGCGAGCGCCGTGGGGCAGATTGCGGGGGGCCAAGGCGATCAGGCGAACGCCGGCCGTCATGCCGCGCTTGCTGGCCACGCGGGCGTGGAAGGCCGAGGCCAGCCAGGGCGCAAAGGGGACCGGAGCGCCGGATTCGACGAAGCGCGCATCGACTACCGTCAGGTCGGCGCGTAGCCACAGCCAAGACAGAGGATTCGAGCGCACGACCAGCTCCCCGCCCAAGCGTCGGGTGGAGTTGAGCTCGACGCTGACGCCGGAGACGTGATCGAAGACCGACTCGCGTTGCAGCGAGGTGGCGAAGCCCGAGGCGCTGAGTCCGAACCAGCGCCGGGGATCCCAGCGCAGGCCCAGTTCTCCACTGTCGGAAAGCGTGGGGCGAGCACGCGTGCCCGCGCCGGAGACCTCTTCGACCCCGGTTTCGCCGGCCTCGAAGTTGGCGAAGGCACGCGCGTCGGCCGGACGAAACCCGCGCCCGTAGCTGCCGACGAGGGCGAGGGAGCTGGTCGGCGCCCAGGTCACGCCCACCCTCGGCAAGGCGCGCAGATGGCTACCGAGTTGGGTGCCGCCGCCGCCGCGCCGGTCGCTCACGCTCGCGTGGGCGAGCTCGATTCGCGTGCCCGCGTCGAGCTGAAGCGTGTCGGTGGCGAACCAACGCAGCCCTGCCGCGCCCGTGAGCAGGAGTTGCGAGAACTCCGTGTGTCGGCGGGTGCCGACGATCTCGAGCTCTCGACCGAGGCGGTCCTCTCGTTGCTCGATGAGGTCTCCGCGCACACCGAGTCGCGTGCGAAAGGACAAACGCGGGGTGAGCGGGGTCTCGAGCTCGGCCCGGTAGCCGTAGCTCCAGCCCTCTTGATGCTGACGGCGTCGGTCCCCATGAATCGGATCGAGCAGGTCTCCCGTGAAGTTCTCCGTGAGATCGAGGCCACGCCAGCCGAGGTGGGCCAGCGAGCGGACGGTCGAGTCACCCACCTGCGCGCGCGTGTCGAGGGCGAGAAGTCCGCGAGAGCTTCGCCCGCGTCCGGCTTCGTCGTAGCGGCCCAAAAAGCCGATCCGCCCGGACTCCACGTCGTCGTTGCGCACGGTGCCCGGAAGCTCGAAGACCGCGTGGTCGGCCAAGGCGAGTGCGTGGGTCTTCGACCGGGCGCCCTCTCGCAAGAGCACGCGGCCGTTGAAGCTTGCACGGTCGATGCGCCGCCCGTCGCCGTAGCCGTCGTCGTGCATCAGCGCGACGCCGACGAAGTCTTCGCGCGTGGTGTCTCGCGGAGACCAGCCCAAAAAGGCCCGGTGTCGATTCGTCGTGCCGAGGGTGTAGGCGCTTCGCCAGCCGCGCCGAGCGTCGGGGACGCCGAGCTGGTAGTGCGCCGCGCCGGCCACCGCAAAGGCCCCTTGGTCCAAGGTGAAGGGGCCCTTTTGGACGGCGATGCTCTCGACCATCTCGGGCAAGATGAAGCCCAAGTCCAAGTAGCCCTGCGCGTGGATGTTGGACCACTCGTTGAGCGGCACGCCCTCGACGTCGACGGCGAAGTCCGCCCCGTGGGCGGCGTCGAAGCCACGCAGGAAAAATTGGTGGCCCTTGCCTTCGCTGCCGTGTTGGACGAGGGTCAGGCCAGGGACCTGTCGCAAGAAGTCCTCGGCGTTGCGCCGGGGCGCGGCCTCGAAGTCCTCGACCCCGAGTACGCTGGTCGAGACGGCGCCGGGTGGAAGACGCGTCGCTTCGACCTCGACCTCTGCCGTCTCTAGTTCAGCCCAGGGCAGCTCGACCCGCAGCGGCGAAGTGGGCTCGGCCGAGACCTCCACCTCGACCCTCGCGTAGTCCGGCGCACTGACCACGAGCACCTGCGGGCCGGCTGGAAACTCGGCAAAGGCGAAGTGGCCCTGCGCGTCGGCGCGCGCTTCGAGTGAGCTCCCCTCGATGCGAACCAGCGCCCCGCTCACGCCCAGATCGGGCAGGTTCGCGTCGACGACCTGGCCCTCGAGCGCGATGGACTCACGCTGTGGGGCGGGCTCCGGAGCCGAGGCGCCGGCTCTCGGCGCGGCGCCAAAGGCCGCGACGGCCAGCCCCAGCGCGAGCGCTAGTGCTCGTGGTCGTGCGTCTCGCAGTGGCCCTCTCCGTCGACGTGGCCGAGGGTACGGCTTTGCGCGACGAGCCAGGCCCACAAATTGTCGACGTCGTTCTCGCTGCCGGGGTCCAGGGCCCCGATACCGGCGGCCTCGAGCTCGGCTTTCGTGATTTCTCCATCGGCGTCCGTGTCGGCGTCGGCGAGGCCTTGAAATACGAGCTGCGGGTCGCTGGAGACCAGGCTGTCGTAGAAGAAGTGGTCGGCGTGCACCGTAATCTCGAACTCGGCGCGGCCGTCCTCGGGCACCTTCGTCGTGGTCTCACAGTGCTCGTAGTGCGTGGGCTCGTCGATGACCCAAGCGAAGTGCTTGGTCGTGCCACCCATGGTCGCCGTTCCGGCGACGTCCACGGAGCGAATCTCGTAGGCACCATCCCCCAGGGATTCGGCCGGGACGCTCACCGATCCGTAGAGCTGCCCTTGGCCCTCGCTGGCCTCGGTCAGGTCAAAGGGGCCGGCGTCCGGCACGTCGAAGCCGTCGACGGACACTTCACCGACCTCGACGACGAAGCGCTCGAAGCTGATGGCCCACCCGTCGGACATCTCCTCGGCCGGGATGCCCTCTTCGATGAACTCTTCGCCGTAGACGTAGACCTCGAGGGTGCCTTCGCCGGCGCAGCCGGTGGTGAGGGCGCCGAGGCAGGTGACGAGGCCCAAGAGGCGGGGGGAGGGACTTCTTTGTGGCTTGCTCATGCTTCGTGCTCGACGCGGTAGTGGTCGTGGCTTTGCAGGGTTCGACGCAGCAGGTTGTAGGCGTCGAGCTCGAGGCCGGTGGCCTCGGGAGAGATTTCGATCTGGCCGTCGGCGTCTTCGTCGATGGCGGCGAAGTCGATACCGTCGAAGAGAGTGTCGCCCTCGATGGGATCGACGGTCTCGAAACGAAGACGAAGGGGGGCGGTGTCCGTCTCCTCGAGTTCGACTTCGAAGGGCGCGCCGACCAAGCTCCGGTCCTCGGGAGAGTCGATGACGAAGCGAAAGGCGATGGAGTCCCCATCTCGCCGGGCGACACCCGCGAGTAACGCGGTGTGGCCCCCGAAGGGGTCGTCCATCTCCAGCTTCGACGCATCGGCGCGCGCGAAGGTGAAGTTGGCGGCGCTGTAGGTGCCGACGATCAGCGTGGCGTCGCCCAAGCTCCGGCCGTCCTCGGCGATCCAGTCGAGGTCGAAGTGACCCATCAGCTCGCCGGTGACATCGCCGCCTTGGTAGTGGCCCGGATGTCCCCACGCGCTGGGAATCAACAGCTCCCCGGCCCATCCCATCAAGCTCGTCTCATGCACGTCGCCGGCGATGGTGAACTCGAAATCCTCGACCGAGATCCGAAGCTCCATCAGCTCGACCTCGTAGCCGAGGTCGGTGCTCATCGGCACGATGCCAGCGGCGTCGACCTCGAGCGGCAAGCTGACCCGAGGCGGCTCTTTGGGGGCGCATGCGGACAAGAGGAGGCACAGCCAAAGCGAGGGAAAGGGGCGGGACATCGGGCGGCGGAAGGCTCGCCCTCCTGCGGCCGAAGCGCAAGTGTGGGCTGCGCGCCGAGCGTGCAGGCATGTGCACACGCTCGCGTGCAATTGCAGGGGTCTTTTGCAGGGGCGTGGGCAATCGTCGATGATCGCGGGGTGCAAGCTTGGCGTGACCGAATCGCGAAATTGTTCGACGAGCTCGAGGCCAACCCGGCGATCGTGGTCGAACGGGCCGAGCTCCGCCCGCCGCTTAGCGAGGCGGAGCTGACGAAGGCGCTCGAGGACGCGGCGTGGGTAAAGGGCGAACTCGCGGCCGCCGTACGAGAGCTGTGGAGCAGCTGCGACGGCTTCGTGCTGCAGTGGTCGCTCGGCGAGGTGCCCGCGGGCGTGGACCTGGCACCGGATGCACTCGAGGGTCATTTCGAGCTGCTCGGACTCGCCGACTTCCTCGACAACGCCATGTATCTCGACGGCCTCGGTGACATGGGCAGTCCCGAAGATCAGGCCCGCGTCTCGCGGCTTCACCCGGTGAGCCTCGACGACATGGGCTACGCGAGCGCGTTGGCCGACGACGACCCCTCCGCGGTCATCTTCGTGGGGGACGATGGCGTCGAGACCCGCAGCGAGATGGACCTGCTCAGCTATGTGGATCGGGCGATCCGCTGTCGTGGGGCCCGCCACTTCGGGTCCATCACGGCGGGCAAACACGCGGGCGCCGATGCGCTGCGCGAGCTCTTGCAAAAGGTGTTCGCCGACTCGAGTGCCACGGAGATCCCCGGCCTCGCCGCGCCCCCCAGCGACCCCCTCGATGCCTTGTGTCAAAAGGCGCAGCGCGCCTTCGCCAAGCACGACATTCCCGCCAAGGTTTTTCGCGGACGCAAGGGGGACCCCTGTGGCGTTTACGCCGTCTTCCCCGATGGATGGTCCGGCGCCGACACCCTGGAAGCGGCCATGAAGGAGGTCTTCCCCAAGAACAGCGTGCGCAGCGTGGGCATCCAAATCGGTGAGCTCGCCTTGAAGCGGCAAGTCGAGTACGACCTCGGCGTCATCGGCAAGGAACTCGCCCCTTGGGTGTTGATGCATGGCGTTCTCGCCGGGGAGGTCGGTCGGGCGGAGGCCGACGCCCGCATTGCGGCGCTCGTCGCTCGCAGTCGCCAAAAGCCGGAGTTCTCGCGTGCGGACCAGCTGCGCAGCGACCTGCTCGGTGTTCAGGATCTTCTGACTCTGCTCGATCCCTCCACCGATGAAGAGATGCGCGAGCTGGCGATGATGTCCGCGGCCGAGTGGAAGGACCGGGCGGGCATCGCCGAGGCCACCAAGGCCGCGCGCTTGCCCGCCGCCCAGCGCAAGGTGATCGACGCGGCGCTGGCCGGGCTCGACGGGTCGGCCTAGCTCTCCGTCACATCGTCCGCCGCGCGCCAGCAGTACCAGGCCAGCAAGCTGCGGTAGGGGCGGTAGGCGTCGGCGAGGGGGGCGACTACCCTGACTCGCCTTTGATGCGACGGACGAGCTTGGCAACCACACCCGGAGGCTTCGGGATGTGGAACTTCACGAGCACGCCCTGTTTGGGTTTGGGCAGGTGGTTGAGCTTGATGAGGAGTTCGGTCCAGGTACCGATCGGGTTGGCGACCGCTTTTCCGCGCCGGATCGGATGCCGTCGCCCTTGGAGCCCGCGGGCATGGACTCCAAGGTAGGCGCGCTGCTCACCGAAGCCACGGCCCGAGGCCACGACATCGATCGGGACACGCGTGGGGACGAGGGGGGCGAGTCGTATCGGCCCCGTGCTGCGGAACATGAGGCCCTTGTCGGGCTCGACCAAGATGTCGATCTGCTTGGGGGTGTCCCAGACGCTCTGCAGGACCATCCCGATCTGGGCGACGCCGCCCGGCTCGAGCGTGGGGTGGGGGCGTTCTACGATGAACTGAATGCCCTGGGCTTCGTGAATTTCGGCGTCGGGGAACTCCCGCTGCAGTGGACCCTCGTCTCCCCAAGTCGGCCGGGTTCGACGCCAAAGGAAAATGGTGAGCGCCACCGTCGGGACCCCCGTGAGCGAGACGAGTAACCACGCGCGCCCGTGCGGCGGCGGGCCGATGAAGGACAGCGCGCTCCCTAGGCACACCAGGCTCACTGCGAGCAGCGACCCCTTGGCTCCAAAGACGGCGTCGCGGCGCCACGCGAGGTAGGTCGCGCCGGCAAACGCGATGAGTGATCCCCAAAGCCAAAGGTGCGAGCGAGCCCCGAAGTCCTCTTGGTGGCGCACAGCGGCATCGAGGCTGAGGAGCATGAAGGCGGCTACGACGTAGGCGATGGCCAACAGGAGGCCGATCGCGACATGACCCCGCGCAGCGGGTGGAGCTTGGCGCGCGCGGAGGTCCACCTTCGAAGTTTACCTCCGCGCATCCGCCTAACTCTCCGTCACATCGTCCGCCGCGCGCCAGCAGTACCAGGCCAGCAAGCTGCGGTAGGGGCGGTAGGCGTCGGCGAGGGGGGCGAGGGCTTTGGCGCTGGGGACCTCGGGGAGCTGCCAGGCGGTGGCGAAGCCCTTGCGAACGCCGTAGTCGAGCGTTGGCCACACGTCGAGGCGGCGCAGGTGGAACATGCAAAACATGTTCGCGGTCCACGGGCCGATGCCTTTGACCTGGGTCAGGTGCTCGATGATCTCCGCTTCTTCGCGGGATTTGAGGCCGCGGAGTTTGACGCGACCTTCGTCGACGGCCTCGGCCAGGCCGCGGATGGCCGTCCACTTCGAGTTCGACAAGCCGGCCGCGCGCGCTTGCTCGCTCGGGAGGGCCAGCACCCGCGCGGGCGTCACCTTGTTGTCGCAGGCTCGGCGAAAGCGGCCCCAGATCGTCGCCGCCGCGGCCCCCGCGAGCTGCTGGTAGGCCACCGAGCGCGAGAGGGCCTCGAAGGCCGTGCCACGGATGGCCGGGAAGGTCGGGGCCCCGTGACGCGCGCGTAGCTCGCTCACCACCGGGCAGCCCTTGGCCAGGCGGCGGCTCTCGGTCACGAAGCGAAGTTCGGCGCGCGACATGAAAGAGGGCTCGGGCGTCGAGGCGCGGGCTACGAAATCAGTAGCGGTCGTAGGGCTGGCGCGCGATGGCCAGCGGGAACTCGAACTTGGCGATGTCGCGGTGCGTCGGGGTCTCGGCGTGCCAGCGGACCGTCAGCAGGTTTGCGCGCGACTGCGTCTCTTCGAAGTAGAGGAAGCCGCGCATCTGGGTGCCGGGCTGCAGCGTGCCCCAGGGGAGGGCTTGCGAGGCCATCTCGCCGTCGAGGATCTCGCGGAAGTTCGCCGTGCGGCCGGGGTCGTGGGGGCGGTCGGGCTCACCGGCCAGGCGAAAGCGGCCGCCCGTGTCGTAGAGGTCGTAGTGAAAGCCGCGCTGGTCGACCAGCTCGAAGTCGCCGGGGGCGAGCAAGACCGGCTCGTCGCCGAGGTTCGAGACCAAGACGTGGACCACGGAGAACTCGCCCGGGATCCACGGCGAGCCTTGCCAGGAGTTCGTCGTGAGCACCACCGTCACCCCGCTGGGGCCGTCGTTGGCGACGAGGCGCTGGGCGCCGTTGCGCGCCACCAGCTCGCCCGGTCCCGCGCAGGCGGCGAGGAGCGAGGCCGTGAGGGCGAGCGGTGCGAGGCGCTTCACGGGCACAGGATAGCCGGGCTGTGCGCGCGCAGCCAGTCGGCCGAGGCGCGCGCCGCGACCGCCTCGGCCAGGCTCAGTCGAGCTCGCCCGTCGGGTTGTCGTGCTGCCACTCGAGGATGCGGCCGACCTCGGCTTGCTCTTCGTAACCGGCGCGTAGCTGCGGGTCTTGGAGATCGTCGAGGCGGGCTTGTACGCGCTCGGCCGCCATCTTCAGCCAGCGCTCGGCCTCGCCGGTCTCGCCGAGGTCCGGGTGGATCTGCAAGAGCTTGCCGAGGTGGTGCAAGGGGCGCGGGCCGTCGAGGCGGGCAGCACCGCCTTCGACCAAGCGGCAGGCTTCGCGTTCGAACTCGACCGCGCGGACGGGATCGCGGCGGCGCTCGGCCACCAGGGCCAGGCCGTGCAGGCCGCGGACGACCGCCGAGCGCAGGCCCTCGGTGCGGCCCACGTCGACCAGGCCCTTGGCGATGCGCTCGGCTTTGGCGTCGCCTTCTTCGTCGCCCTCGGCCAGGAGCACGCGGACCATGTGGGCGCGCGCACGTAGCTCGGTGCGGACATCGTCGCGGCGCTTGGCCACGCTGGCCGCCTCTTCGAGCAGGGTCATCGCCGCTTCGCTGTCGCCGAGCTCGAAGGAGACCTCACCGAGGTTGACCATCACCTCGTTGAGCAGGGCGGGGTGGCCGATCGCCTCGTGCAGCTCGAGGGCCTTGCGCAAGTAGCGTTGGGCCCGGCGGTACAAGCCGATGGCCGTAAAGGTGATGCCCAAGTTGGCCAGCTTGATGCCCGTGCTGAAGCGGTCGCCGAGGTCGCGGTCGATGTTGAGGGCGGCGACGAAGTGATCGACGGCCGCTTGGTAGCGCGTCTGCAAGCCGGCGACCTCGCCCAGCAAGGTGCGGGCCTCGGCCTCGAGGCGGCGGTCTTCGATCTTGCGGGCGAGCTCGAGGGCCTCGGTGAAGCTGGTTTCGGCCTCTTGCAGGCGGCCGGTGTGTTGCTGGACCCGACCCAAGCAGCGCATCAGACGAAAGCGCTGACGGCTGCCGCGGCGGTCGTCCCAGGTGTGGGGGAGGGCCTGACGCGCGAGGGCCTCGGCCTCGTCGAAGAGACCGCGGGCAAATGCGATCTCGGACTCGAGCTCACCGAGGACGGCCGCGAAGCGCTGGCGCTGATCGCTTTGGTCGATCATGCGGCGCAAGCTGCCGACCAGTCGCCCGGCCCGGTGCATGCGACCGCACTCGATGTAAAAGCGCAGCATGCGGGTGGTGGCCACGATCTGCTGGATCGGGTCGCCGTACTGCTCGGCGTAGGAGACCAGGGCGCGGACGTCGGCTCCCTGGGCGCGGCGGCGGCCCCAGGCCCGCAAGATGGGCTCGCGGGCGAGCAGGGCGTCGAAGCGGCGCGCGTCGTCCACCTCCATCGCTTTGAGGGCGTGCGTGAGGTGGTGGTAGGCCTCGACATTGCCCCCGACGTCGATGGCCGCCTGGGCCGCCCGCATGGCCGGCTCGATGGCGGCCCCCGGATCTCCCGCTTCGAGGAGGTGCTCGGCGATGGGACCGTCGTCGCGGCCCGAGATGTAGTCGGTGCGCTCGCGCTTGATGGTCGCCGCGTGTCCGTGCATCTGCTTGGCGTTGGCGGCCAGCATGCTGTGCTTGCAGACCTCGTGCAGGCTCACGGTGGCGAAGCGCAGGCGCTCGCCGCCGCTCGAGGTGCGCGCGTCGTGCTCGAGCAGGCGCAAGGCCACCAGCTGCTCGAGGGCGCCGTCGACCTCGAGCCCCAAGGCCAGCGCCTCGGACATGCGGCCGAGCTCGCGGCGGCGAAAGCTCAAGCCCAAGATGGCGGCGCCCTGCAAAAGGGTGCGCAGCTTGGGGTCGAGGCTCTCGACGCGCGAGCGCAGGGCGTCTTCGATGGTGGGGGGGAGCTCGAACTCGACGCCGCGCTCGCGGACCACCAGCTGGGTGGCTTGGGCGTTCCAGCCGAGCACGCCGCGCTCGAGCAAAGAGGCGAGGACCTCTTCGATGTACAGGGGGTTGCCGCCGGTGCGCGCCAAGATGGCCTCGATCAGCGCGCTGGCGTCTTCGCCCTCTTCGAAGCGGTCCGAGATGAGCTCGCGGCGGGCGTGAACGTCGAGCTCGCCGAGCTCGATGGTGGTCAGGCCCTCGAAGCGTGGCTCGCCCTCGTCGCCGCGCATCTGGGCCACGCGGGGGCCGGGGCGGCTGGTCGTGACGCCCAAGATCGGCAAGCTAGCGGGGCTCTCGGCGAAGCCTTCGATCACCGCCACCGACTGCGAGTCGACGAAGTGCAGGTTCTCGATGACGATGACCACCGGGCGCAAGGCCGCGATGCCGCGCACCACCCGACGGATCAAGCGGGCCAGACGATCGCGGCGTTCGGCCGGATCGAGCTGGGTCTCCTCTTGGCCGGGGAGGTTCATCGCGGCGCACAGGGCCTCGGCCAGCATGCGCGCCTCTTCGACCTTGTACTCGCGCAGGCGCTCGACCACCTCGCGCTTGTGGGTGTCTTTGCCGATCCCCAAAAAGCGCGCCATGACCTCCAAGAACACGCCGAGGGGGCGGTTGCGGGTGCTCCAGCGACCTTCGGCGCGCAAGACCGAAGCGCCGCCGGGGGGCAGGCCCTCGACGAAGCGGTCGATCAAGGTGCCCTTGCCCAGGCCCGCCTCGCCGATGAGTAAGACGCTTTGACTCTGGCGCGAGGCGACCGTCTCGGCGAAGACGTCTTTGAGGGTCTTGAGTTCGAGCTCGCGGCCGAAGATCCGGCGGCCCAGGGTCTTGCGGCGACGCTCCGATTCGGACAAGGGCCCGACCAAGGGCGAGACGCTGGCGAAGGTGGCCGCCCAAGGCGAGCCGGCGTGCGCGCCCGGGACCTCGGGGGAAGGCGCGCGCCCGAGACCGAAGCGCCATTTGCGGGCGAGGCGATCGGTGAGTTCGCTCGCCACCAGGAGCTCTTGGTCGAGCACGCGCTTGGCGACCGCGAACATCTGCGAGGCGAGGCCCTCGGGGAGCTCGACCACATTGCGGCCGTCGGGGGCGCGCTCGACCGTGACCTGCGCGGGCAACAAGACGGTGCCCACGCCCATGTTCGGGGTGACCTCGCCGACGGTCTCGCGCAGGGAGCGGGCGACACGGACGGCTCGCTCGGCGTCGTCGTCGCTGCCCCACAAGGTGCCGAAGGCCAACATGGCGCCCTGGGCGTCGACGCTGATCACATGGGCTTCGCGCTTGAAGGCGACGTCGCGCACCAGCTCTTGGATGCGTTGGGTGTCGCTGCGCCGCTTGCGTTCGAGCTCGAGGCCGGCGGCCAAGGCGGGCGCGTCGCTGGGCCGCGCCGGCTCGGTGTGTTGGGGCTCGAAGCTCAAGGCCAACAAGACGACGCCGCGGACTTGGGCTTGGACCTCGAGCGGGACGGCGGAGCGGCTGTCGCCGATCTCGCGGGTCTGCTGGGCCGAGATTTCGCCCTCGCCCCACTGCGCGCTGGTGTCGACCCGGTCGCGGTAGCTCTCCAAAAAGCGCGCGATGGTCTCGTCGTCGACGACGGGATCGGCGTCGTGCAAGAAGTGGGCGAGGTCGGACTGCAGCTCGCGGGTGCTTTGGTAGCGCTGGTCCAGCTCGCGGGCCAAGGCGCGGTCCACGATGCGCGCGAGCTCGTCGGGGAGTTCCGGCGCTTTGGACAAGATGGGCGGCAGCGCCTCGGTGCGCACGCGCTCGAGCTGCGCCATGCGGTCGCGCCCGCGGTAGAGCAGTTCGCCCGTGAGCAGCTCGTACAAGACGATGCCCACCGAGTAGACGTCGGAGCGCGCATCGACCACCTTGCCCGCCGCTTGCTCGGGGGACATGTAGGCGACCTTGCCTTTGATGGTCTCTTCGGGGGAGCCGGGGGCGACGTTGTGCGGGCGATGCTCGACGGCCCGGCGGGTCCGCGCGACACCGAAGTCGAGCACCTTGACCTGCCCGTCGAAGCTCAGCATCACGTTGTGCGGGCTGACGTCACGGTGAACGATGCCGAGGGGCTCGCCGTAGTCGTCACGTTTGCGGTGCGCGTAGCTCAAGCCCGAGGCGACCTGGTGCGCGACGTAGGCCGCGATGACGGCGGGGAAGGCGTCGTGCCGGGCGCGGACGGCATGAAAGAGGCGCATGAGATCGAGGCCCTCGATCAGCTCCATCGCCAAGTAGAAGTCGCCGCGGATCTGACCGAAGTCGAAGACCTGCACGATGTTGGCGTGGTTCAAGCTCAAGGCGATCTTCGCCTCGTCGACGAACATGCGCGTGAACTCGCGCTCGGCCGCGAACTCGCGTTTGATCTTCTTGATCACCACCCACTTCGTCAGGCCCTCGGCCACACGAACCGAGGCCTTGTAGACCTCCGCCATGCCGCCTTCGCCGAGCATGTGGGTCAGCGTGTAGCGGCCGAAGCTGTGGGGCAGGGTGACCATGCGGTCGCAGCGTCCAGAGAGTCTATCGCGTCGCGTCGCGCGCGGGGTCCGTGCGTCCTTCGTGCCCCCTTCATGCCTGGGGGCCGCTCACGAGGGCGAGCGAGGCCCCCGGGGGCCCTATGGCGCGGCCGCTGGTAGCGCGGTGATCACCAGGTTGTCAAAGTGCGTGGGCGCCGACCAGTTGTTGAAGGCGAAGTGGTCCTGGCCGGCACCCCGCAGGGGCTCGGGGTCGACGTAGCGCATGTGGACCCGCCCATCGAGCTTCCAGACGATCTCCTGGCCGCGGCGGATCACCTCGAAGTGGTAGCGGCGGCCCGGCTCGACCTTGGCCGAGGGCAGCTCGATGCGGTCGGCGCCGTGCTCGTCTTGGCGGGCGATCACGTCGAGCTGGTTGTTCCAGCCGCCGAAGATCACCACGTAGCCCGAGGCCGTGTAGCTCGCTTGGGTCGCGTAGCTCTCGCCGTCGCCGGCGAGCTCGACTTTGATGTCGCCTTCGACCTTGTCGGCCCAGGCGTCGAAGCTGATCTGCACGTCGTCGGGCAAGGCGATGTCCAGCCACAGGGGGTGGTTGCGCATCCCTTTGAGCTGCAAGGCCCCGTCGACGATGCGCGCCCCTTTGCCCGTCGCTTTCCACGCGCCGCCGAGGGCTGCGCCGTCGAAGGTGTCGCTGAACAAGACGGTGCCGCCTTCGACCGGGGCGCTCTCGGCCACGGTCGAGTAGCTGCGGGGGAGCTCCTCGCACGCGCTCGCGCCCAAGGCGAGAAGGGCGAGGGTCGTGGCCATGGGCCAGCCGGTCGAGTGTCGAGGCGGGTTCACCAGATGCGCGCTTCGGGATCGGGGTCGAGCAGACGGCCCAGGCGTTCGCGCCAGGCACCGGGGACCGGCAAGGCGCCGACGGCCTCGCGCAGGTCTTCGCCCTCGCCGAGGCGATCGAGGCGCTCGGGAAGGGGAGCAGGGTGGGTGGCGAGCTCGAGCAAGACGACTCCCGCCGAGAAGAGATCGGAGGCCTCCGTCGCCGGCTCGCCGGCGCGGACTTCGGGCGCGAGGTAGCGCAAGGTGCCCGCGCGCGTGCGGGCTTGCTCGCGGGCGGCCGCGACCCCAAAGTCGGCGAGCGCGATCGGGCTTTGGGGCCCCGCCTCGCGCAGCAAGATGTTGGCCGGCTTGACGTCGCGGTGCAGGGCCTTGGCCGCATGCACGGCGCGAAGGGCCGCGCCGAGCTCGTCGCCGATCCGCGGCAGGTCTTCGGCGCCCACGCGTCGCCGCCGCATGGCGACCCGCAAGTTGCCCCCGCGGCAAAGCTCCAAGGCCACGAAGCGGTGGCGCGGCTGCACGTCGTAAAGCGAGACGACATGGGCGCTGCGGACCCGGGCCAAGGTACGGGCCTCGGCGAAAAAGTGGCGGTCGACGACGCGGTCGGAGACTTTGTCTTTGCGGGCGCTGCGGCCGAGCAGGCGCTTGATGGCGACCTCGCGTCCGACCTGGCGATCGAAGGCCTCGTAGACCACGGCGTGGCGACCCCGGCCGAGCGGGCGCCCGAGCTCGTAGCGCTCGAGTCCCGCGTGCCCGGCGAGCTCGGCGGCCTCGAGACCCTCGAGCATGGCGAGGCCGCGGCCGCTCATGCGGGCGCCTTGGCCCCGGGCCTCGAGGGCCTCCATGCAGCGGGTCCAGCCGTGCAAGGCCCGCGCATGGTCGACGTCGATCGCCAAGACCGCGTCGAAGTGGCGCGCGGCGGCCTCGTGATCGAGACGGTGCAGGTAGGTGTCGGCGATCAGCGCGTTCGCTCGCAAAAAATGACTGCCGGGAGACGACGCGCCCGCGCGCACCTCGTCGAGTCGCAGCACCGCGCCGGCGAGGTCCATGCCGGCGGCCTCGTCGAGGGCATCGCACAGCTCCTCGGCCACGCGAAGGGCCAAGCGCGCGTCCGGGCGCAAGAGCAAGTGGGCGGCCAGCACGACGAGCGCGCCGCGCAGGTAGCCTTGGTGACTCAAGGCGCGCAGGCGGGCGTCGATCTCTTCGAAGCGGCCGCCACCGCTGAGCACCTCTTCGAAGACCTTCAACGGCGCGTGCTGGGCGGGCGTCGCGGCGCCGTCGGCGAAGCGGTGGACGATCGCGCGCAGGGGCGCTTGCAGCGGGTTTTCGAGCCCGGTGCGGGCGAACTCCAAGGGCCGGTCTTGGCTGGCCTCGGCGTCGGGGCGCTCGAGCGAGCTCATGGCGCGGCCTCCCAGGCACGGACTTCGAAGTCGAGGTGGGCGCCATCGAAGACGAGACGCCCGCGGTCACCGACGATCAGCTGCACCTCGACCCCGCTGCCCAAGATGCGACCGCCCAACTCCAAGGCGCAGTTCGCCGCGCAAGCGAGCTCGATGAAGTCCCCGGCGCTGCGCACCCGGGCGGGCAGCTCGAACTCCGGCTCGAGGCACAAGGGGGCCCCGTCGGGGGCGAACAAGAGCCAGCCGCGGCCATCTTCACCCAGGGGCCCCAGCAGCCCAAAAGGCGAGTGCGAAGGCGGGCCGGGCTCCCAGTGCCAAGTCTGCGCGATGCCGATGGCGAGCTCGCAAGGGTCGAGGAGCTCGAGGCGCTCGCCGGGCATGAGGGCCTCGCCATCGACGAAGCTGCCGGCTTTGGAGGCGAGGTCCTCGACGACGATGGCCGGGCGCCCGCGGCTGTCGTCGCCGAGGGCGAGCACGAGGTGGCGGCGCGAGACGGCCGGCGCCTCGACGCGCAGGTCCACCCCGGGGGCGCGTCCGATCTGAAAGGCGGGGGCGACCACGAGCTTGGTGCGCCAGCGCTGCGCGCCTTGGGTCCAGTGCAGCTCGATACGTCCCTCGCGGGGGCTGTGCGCCTCGAGCTCGGCGAGCTCGCGCAAGAGGTGGGCCTTGGGGCTGCGGCCTCGCTCGCGTCGTCGCGCCACGTGGTCGCGCAAGAGCTCGCGGGCCTGGCCGCGCCGACCCTCGCGCAGGGCCTCGTCGATGCTGTGTTGGAGCTGGCGCAGATCTTTGAGGGCCTGCTCGCGGTCTTCGAGAGCCTGCAAGACCCGCTCGTAGGCATCGATCGCGCCCGCGTCGCGGTAGGCGACCTCGGCGCGACGCATCAGCCCCATGCGCTCGTAGATCTGGCCGGCGCGCTCGCCCTCGCCGGCGCTCTCGTAGCTTTGGGCCGCCTCGAGCACGATGGCCCGACGCTGGGCGCTCGGCGGCATGGAGGCAGCGCGTTCGACGAGAACCCGCGCCAAGGCCCGGTGCAGCTCGCGCCCCTCGGGGGTTCTCCCCCCGATCCGGACCGCCCCCTCGCGCAAGATGGCGACGCGCTCTTCGTCGTCGCCCACGGTGGAGGCGTGCTCGAGGCGCAGGGCCGCGGCCTGGCCGTGCTCGCCGATGTACTCGAACAATCGGGCGGCCGCGCGTAGCTCGCCCGCGTCCTCGAGGGCGTGCGCGGCCCGCCGCGAGCCGGGCAGGGCCAGCGCGGTCTCGTCGGGCTCGGGCGGCTCCCGGCGGTCGGCGTCCCCCACGGGGCCAAGATAGCAGGCCCACGCGCACGAGGGCCCCAAAGCCGGCCCGCTCGTCCGCGCGCCCGCGCCCGCCCGCGCGGGTCTCGGCCGAGGCATCGGCGCGCGGCCGGGCCTGCTATCTTTGCCGCGCATGGCGAGCGCCTACTTGGAGCCGGTCGCGGCCGGCCAGACGCGCTTTCGGCTGCACGGACTCGCGCCCGACGCCCGCGGGATCGTGGTCGGCCGCGAAGCGCTCTTGGTCTTCGACAGCCTCGATCGACTCGTGGCTTTTTTGGGGGCCTACTCGGTCGAGGCCAGCTTGGACGAGCTTTTGCCCCACACCTCGATCGAGCGCGGTCGTCGGCGCGGTGGGGGCATGGTCTTGATGCTGCGTTGCGCCGCCTCCGACGCCTACCAGCTCGACCGCCTGGCGCGCCTGGGCGCAGCGACCCGCGCGCGCTTGTTCGTCGGCGGCGCCAACCTCTTCGTGCGGGCCCGCGAACGCAAGGCGCCCTTCGGCTACGACCTCGCCGTCACGATCGAAGAGCTCGGGGCGCGTGCCCCCAACGAGGTCTTGGCCGTCGACCAACGCCACGTCGAGGCGCTCACCCCCGAGGGCACCTTGGACCCGGTCGAGCTGGTCTTGCGCCTGTCTTTGCGGCCCGCGCCGCTACCGGAGGCGGGGCTCGCCTCCGACCCCGAGCTTTGCGGCATGCGCGAGCTGGCCTTGGTCTTGGTGGCACCCGGCATCGCCGACCGCGTGCTGACCTACCTGTGGCATCGACGCGTGGCCATGGCGGGGGTGCGCTTGGCCTTGGGCGACGACGACGAGCCGAGCTTGTTGCTGCGCTTGCGCCAGCCCTCGGCCACTAGCTTGGAGGTGCTGCGCGGCATCCCGGGGGTGGAGCTGCTGGTGCCGGTCTCGCCCCGCGCGGCCGTGCAGCTGGGCTGGCGCCATCCGATCCACCTCGCGGCCGCCGACAGCTGCCTTCCCGGGGACGAGATGTGCCTCTTTCGCGGGCGAGCCCAGCGTGTCGAGCGGCTCGAGGGGGCGCCGCGCTTCGTCGACGGCCGCTACTTGGTGCGGACCTCGCTCGAGGGAAATCTGCGCGAGATCGAGGGGGTCGAGGGCTTCGAAGCCAAGAGCTTGCAAGTCGACTTGCGCGTGCGCGAGAGCGGTCGCGTGCGCGAGATCAAGGCGCTGCTGGTCGACTGGGAGCACGTCGAGCTGCTCAAAAAGCTCATCTACGCCATCCCGCCCAGCGCGCTGGCCAGCGCGAGCGTCGTGCCCTTGATCGAGGGCTTGTTGGTGCTCGCCTCGCGACCGGGCGTGCCGGCGCGGGCCACCGGTGTCGACCTGGGCGCGATCATCCCGCTCGGCCGTCGCTACGTCGAGGTCGGGGCGGGCGTCTTGGTCGCCGACGGCTACGAGCTGTGGCCGCGGGTGCGTCCCAAGCTGGCGCGCGAGCTGCTGGGCCTGGGTGCGGACGACGTCGCCATCTTCTTGCACGGGCAGCAAAAGCCCCTGCGCATCGATGCGAGCAAGGTGCAAGCCCTCGACGCGGCCGCGGTCGCTCGCTTCTCGCCCCTCGAGGCCGCCTTGCGCGAAGGGGAGGCGCCCGCCTTGGGCGCGGGCGAGCTGCACAACGACCACCTGGGCCGCTTCGCCTTGTGGGGCTACCGCCGACGCGCGGAGCCTTGAGGGCCGAGAACGCTTTTCGATGTCGCAGACCCTTCCGGAGTTCTTGGACGCCTTCGTGCGTCCCTTGCACGCGGGCGGCGAGCTGAAGATCGGCGCGCCGCTGGGCGTGAAGGACCTCGAGCGCTGGTCGGCCGACGCCGGCCTGCTCTACGACGACGAGCTCACCCGCTTGCGTCTGCTGCGGGCGACGCGCTGGTTCCCGACCCCCGCCTTGCCCGAGCCGACCCTCGAAGACCTCGCCTTGTGGATGGGGCAGTACAACCTGCTCGCGCTCGATCACCCGGAGCGCGAGCGGGTATGGGCGCGGGCCTCGACCTGGGAGATGGCGGTGACGGCCACCCGCGCGCTCATCCACCGGGCCGCGCCGACCGACGCCAGCGAGCAGCTCGCCCGGCACGTGAGCGTCGACGCTTTTTTGGCGCTGCGCCGCAGCGATCAGATCGCGAGGGTGGGCGAGCAAAGCCGGCGCTACCCCGGCCAAGCCGCGCCCCGCTCGGTGCGCCGCATGGCGAGCATCGGCGAGATCGAGCTACTCGAAGAGCGTGTCGACTGGATCGACGCGGCCAAGAGCGGCGCGAGCTCGCGTCTGCTTCAGGACCTGAGCTGGGTCAGCCCCTTGACCGCCTTGATGAACCCGAGTTTTGCGCATCCGGGCTTCGACCCGCGCATGCCGGCGACCTGGCTGCGCAACAGCTCGGGGGCGCGGGCCGTGGTGCACAGCTGGGCGCGCGTGGAGGACTGGGTCGGCACGGGCGCGAGCTTGATGCGCAGCTTGCTCGAGGCCCTCGGGCGCGAGGAGTTGGTGAGCGATGAGCCCGTCGCGCGCGGTCGCGGCGCGGAGGCCGAGCTGGAGGCCACCGGCGCCTCCGAGGACGACGAGGCGTCGCACGAGCTCGGCATGCTGCCCGCGGTCGAGAGCTACGGCCCGGCCGAACAAGCGGCCTTGCTCGGCGCGCTGGTGCATCTGCACTTTCTCAAGGTGATGGCCTTCGAGGCGCGCGTGACCCTCGGCGGTCGCAAGTCGCGGGCGGCGGCGCGTGCATTTTTGGCCCTTCCATTGCTGCTCTCGCGCTTCGAGGGGCGCTTGGGTGACCCGCTTTTGGGTGTCGAGGACCCCGATGCCCTGCGCCGCTGGGACGACTATTTGGGGCACCTGCGCGGCTTGGTGCCTTTGGACGTGCTGGAGAATCTGGTGGCGGCGCTGGTGGACCCGGTAGTACAAGGGGGCGCCCCATGAACGAGTTCACGCCGCCCATCGCGCAGAACCCGCCCGTCGGCTCCGGCCTTTCGCGGCGCCTGCAAGAGGCCGCGCAGAGTCTCGAGTCGCGCTTTTTGGGCAAAGAGGAGACCGTCCGCCTCTTGTTCATCAGCGCCTTGGCCGGCGAGCACATGGTGATGGTCGGCCCCCCGGGCACGGCCAAGTCGGCCCTGGTCCGCGCCTTTTCGCAGACCCTCGAGGCCAGCTACTACGACTACCTGCTCACGCGCTTCACCGAGCCCAACGAGATTTTTGGGCCGGTGGACATTCAGGCCTTTCGGGCCGGCAGCTACGAGCGGCGGATCGAGGGCATGCTGCCCACGGCCGAAATCGCCTTCCTCGACGAGATCTTCAAGGCCAACAGCGCCATCTTGAACAGCCTGCTGACGCTGCTCAACGCGCGTAGCTTCACCCACGGCACCAAGACCGTGCGCGTGCCCTTGTTGTCGATGTTCGCGGCCAGCAACGAGGTGCCGACCGACGAGGCCTTGTCGGCGCTCTTCGACCGCTTCTTGTTGCGGGTGCACGTCGACTACCTCGACAGCTATCACTTTCGCGGCCTGCTCCAAAAAGGCGCCGCCCTCGAGGCCAAGGCCCTCGCGGACGAAGACGACATCAAGCCGGTGCTGCGCGCCGAGGACCTGCGCCGGGTCCAAGCCCGCTTCGGCGACCTGCTCGCGCGCATGCCCGAGGAGTTTTTGACCACCTACAAGGGCCTGGTCTTTCAGCTGCGCTCCGAGGGCATCGGCTTGTCGGACCGTCGCGCGGTCAAGATGCTCAAGCTCTTCGCGGCCTCGGCCGTCTTCGACGGGCGCGAGCAGGTGAGCGACGCGGATTTCTTCGTGCTGCGCCACGTCTGGAACACGCCCGAGCAAGAGGAGATTTTGCAGGAGATCGTCGGGCCCGTGCTCGACCGTCACTACGAGCAAAATCCCCAGGCGCGTCGCGTGGGCGGCACGCCGGCCAACCTCGACGACCTGCTCGAAGAGCTCAAGATCATCCGCGAGACCCTGGCCAGCTCCGAGGTGCTCGGCGACATGCAGCTGTTCAGCCAGCTGCGCAACCTCGGCGACATCAAAGCCGCACTGCAGCGCATGGGCGACAACCCGGCCGCGCAGCGCATGGTGGGCGAGGTCGACAAGCTCCTGGAGACGATGTTCGCGTCGAGTCGTTTCGCCTGAGGCGGGCGGCGCCGCCGGTAAGCGCATGAGAGGCTAGGCGAGGGGGCGGACGCGGTGGCCGAAGACACGGAGACGACGAACAAGGGCGAGGGCTCGGACTTCGGGCCCCGCGTCGAACGCGAGATCGGCGGCCTGGCCCTGAGCGAGGTCGAAGGTGGCGGGGCGATGAGCCTGATGCGCGCCGTCGCCTGGCACAACGTGCTCTCGCGCCTCGGCATCGCGGCGCCCCTGGTCGTGGTGCACGACGTGGGCAGCTTGCTCGCCGGCATCGGGCGCCCCACGCCGATCAGCCGGGGGCTCGGCGACCCGCGCCTGGGCGAGTCTTGGCGCACCTTGCTGGTCGAGTTCGCGGAGTCCGAGGTGGCCCGCCAAAGCGGGGGCTGGAAGCATCGCGACGAGATGGTGGGCGTCGTGCTCGCGCGCATCTTGGCCTCGATCACGCCGCAGCTGCCGCCCGACTTGCGGGTGCGCCGGCCCAAAGAGCTGCCGGTCGACGTGGCCCGCTACGCCCGCGTCGATCCGCGCTCGGCCTTCGCCCGCTACGAGCAAGACCACGCCCTGGGCTGGTTGCGCACGATGACGGCGTACCGCTTGCTCCCCTTGTTGGAGATCGAGCAGATCGACGTCGACGCGCTGCGCTTGATGGGCCTGTTTCGACCCGGTGGTGGCGGGGTGGGGGGCGTCGACCTGGCCGACCTCTACAGCGTGATCAGCTTGGCGCAGGGCTCGGACGTGGTCGATTTTTCGATGGAGCTTTTGCCCTCGCTGCTCGAGGTGCGCAAAGAGACCGGCCAGCAGAGCTTCGGCATCGACGGCTACGCCTCGATCGAGCGCCAGGGCACCATCGACAACTTGGTGCTCACGCAGCTCGCCTTCGACGACGAGGTCTTCGAGCAACGCATCATCGACCGCGAGCTCTTTTACTACACGCACGAAAAACAGCTCGAGAACGAGCGACGTGTGCATCACATCTTGGTCGACGGCTCGGCTTCGATGCGCGGGGTCCGGGAGGTCTTTGGCCGTGGGTTGGCCCTGGCCCTGGGCAAGCGCTTGGCCGTGCTCGGCGAAGAGGTTCGGCTGCGCTTTTTCGACAGCCGCTTGTACGAGGGCGTCCAAGTGGGCAGTGGGGGACACGCCGAAGTGCCCTACGTGCTCCAGTTTCGAGCCGAGCGCGGGCGCAACTACGCGGCCGTCTTGCGCCAGCTCGCGGCCGAACTCAGCGCACCCAGCCGCGACGACGCCAAGCCCCTGATCTACCTGCTGACCCACGGTGAGTCGCAGTTCCCGGTCGAAGAGGTGCAAGCGGTGGCTGCCCGCGCACCGATCTACGGCGTGTACATCTTGCCGCGCGGGCCTTTGCGTCTCGACTACCTCGACTGGCTGCACCGCGTGCATGTGATCGACGAGGACGCCATCGCCCACGGGCGACGCGCCGGGCGGGCGCGGCAGATCATCGATCAGGTCGAGACCGACCTCGATCGGCGCCGGAGGCCGCAGTGATCGAGACCGGCGTCTTGTGGACGCGGGCCGAGGCGGCGCTGCGCGTCCGGCGATGGTCGGATGCCTGGGTGCATCTGCGACAGCTCCTCGGCGCCGTCGACCGCATCGACTTCGAGTACGAAGAATGGCTGCGCGCGAGCATCGACGCGCTGCGGGCGATGGGCCACCTGGCCGAGGCACGCGCGTGCGGGGCCTACCTGGGTCAGGTCAGCTTGCCCAGCGAGGCCGAGCGACTGGGGTGGAGCGAAGCCGTCGAGGCGGGAAACCAAGGCGCCAAGCGGCGCGCCGCCCAGCTGGCCATCTACCTCGAGCACGCCGGCAAGCACCGCGAAGCGGCCGAGATCTTCGAGATTGCGCGGATGCCCATGCACCGCGCCGTCAGCCTCGAGCGCGCCGGCGCGGACGCGGATGCGGCCGAGATCTGGCGCGAGCTCGTCGACGCGGACCGGCTGCGCGACCAGCCCTACGAACAAGCGCTCGTGAAGATCAACTACGGCCTTTGCCTCGAGCGTCTCGGCAGCGAGGAGGCGCGCTCGGCCATCGGTGCGGGCACGCGGGCGGTCGAGGAGGTCGCCGATCGCTTCGAGTCCGAGGGGCTACGCGAGCGGGCCTTCGACTGCTACCAGCTGCTCGCGCGCGTCGGCATCGAGACCCAGGCCTTCGAAAACGTCGCCGAGGGCTTTTTGAACAGCGTGCGAATCTTGCGGGATGACGCGCTCAAGCGCGATGCCCTGCGCTTGTACGAGGCCTTCGCCAGCTTGGCCGACCAAGCGGGAGAACATCATGCGGTGGCCACGGTCTTGCGCGAGGCAGCCGAGTTCTGCGAGCGCAGCCGTTTGCCCTACGCCGAAGACTTGCGCATGCGCTCCGGTGAAGCCTGGATCCGGGCGGCCGAAGCCGCCGCCCAAGCCGGGCACCCCAACCAGATCGTCGAGAACGCCTTTTTGGCCGCGGCCGAGGCCTTCGTCACCGTGCGGGCATTTCGACGCGCCGCGGCCGTCTACCGTGCCTTGGCGAGCCTCGAGCTGCGCGGCCGCGAACGCTACCAGCGACTGCTCGCGCGCTTGGGGGACGCGCCCGAAGACGGCCCGCGCCCGATCCCCGTGCCCGAGTTCATGAAGCGCCTGCCCGAGTACGAGGAGGTCTGGTACGTCGACCTCGCCGAGTGGGAGATCGCAGGCGACCCCTCGGCCATCGCCGCGGGGGTCTTGGCCGACCGACGCTTCTCCGACTACGTGCGGCGCAACGCTTTGCTCTTGGTGCTCGACTTGGCCGAGAGCCCCGACATGGACGCGAGCGCCATTGTGCGCCGGCTGCAGTCGATCCGGGCCTATCCGGTGATCGCAGCTCTCGAGGCGCTCTTCGAGCGCGGCGACGCGCGCTTGCGCCAAGAGGTGGTGCAAGCCCTCGGCAAGGTCCGCTTCAAGCGCTCCTTTGCCGTCGTCATGCGGGCCTTGCGCTCCAGCGAGGGGGAGGTGCGTCGGGCCGCGCGGGGGGCCATCGAGCACCTCTACTTCCCGCACGCCTTCGACCGTCTGCGCGCGATCTTCGAGGCCCGCGACCTGCCCGAAGCGAGCGAAGCGCGCAAGAAGGCCGTGGCCGCCATCGGCAAGATTCGTACGCCAGACGCCGTCGAATTCCTTTGCGACCGTCTGCGCGAAGACGACCCCGAGCTGGCCGAGCAGGTCAAGGCCGCGCTCCAGGCGCTCAACGACACCGACCTCGTGCCCTATCTGCGCGAGCAATCCGACATGGTGCCCGCGAAGTACCGTACCTTGTTGGAGGATGTCGCCTCGCGACTCGGACCCCGCACGCGCTGAGGGGCAACTGCGTCCCGCCTCGGCCGTCGACACGGCACCTCATCAGGTGCCGGCGTCGCTGAGATCCGAGCCCCGGCCACGCCGGGGCTTACGCGGCTCGGCCTCGGCCTCGGCCTCGGCCTCCCAAAGCGACGGGAGCTTGGGCGCGGGTCGCTACCCGCTCGTCGACGCTTACGTCGCGCACTTCTTTCCCCCGCGCGCCAAGGACTGGCCGATCGAAGATCGACAGCGGGTGCGCCTGCTGCTCTTGTTGGCGCCGCCCTACACCCTCGCGCTCTTGGCCAGCGCCCTTTACCAGTGGGGGCTCGGCTTTCACCTCGGGGCTGCGATCTTCGGGGGACTCGTGCTCACGACCTCGGTGGGGCTCTTCATTTTTAGGCGGACCGCCGCCTTGCGTTGGGCCGCGAACTCGACCGTGCTCCTGGGCTTGATCGGCTTGGTGAGCGTGGTGTGGCTCAACGGCGGGATGGGGGTCCCGGCCATCTTCGGCCTCAGCTTGGCGCCCATGATGGTGTTGCTGATCTCGAGTCGACGCTGGGCCCTGTTTTGGGCCCTCGTCTGCACGGGCTTGCTCGTCGGGTTTTACGCCTTGGACCGAGCGGGGCACTCGCCCGAAGTTCGCTTCGGTGGACAGCTCAACCAAGCTCGCTTGGTGGTGGCCCTGGTCATCACCTGGCTCGGTTTCAGCGTCGCGGGGATCTTCGATCGCTTCAAGGTCGACGCGCTGGTCCGACTCGAAGAGGAGCGCGACCGGGCACGCTCGGCCAACCAGGCGAAGACGGCCTTTTTGGCCAACATGAGTCACGAGCTGCGCACGCCGATGAACGGTGTCATCGGTATGCTCGACGTCGTGCTCGACGGGGAGCTCCCGGGGGCGGCGCGCGAGCAGCTGGTGGTCGCCCGACGCGCGGCCAACAGTTTTACCGGCTTGCTCGACGCCATCTTGGATCTGAGCCGACTCGAAGAGGGCGGCTTGCAGCTGCAGCCCCGGGCCTTCGATCTGCGGACCTTGTTCGAGGAGCTCGAGGTGCTCTTTGGGCCGAGCGCCCGGGCCAAGGGCCTCTCCTTGCACTTTGACGCCAGCGAGGTGGAGTTCGACGAGGTCTTTGCCGATCCGCTGCGGGTGCGGCAGGTGGCGATGAACCTGATCGCCAACGCGATCAAGTTCACGGATCGCGGTGAGGTCCGCGTGACCCTCGGCAGCTCGGCCTCGGGTCGGCGGATCTTGGTGCAGTTGGTCGTCGAGGACACGGGCGTCGGCATCGCGGCCGAGGATCTCGAGCGGATCTTCGAGCGCTTCGAGCAAGCGGACGCGTCGGCCCGCCGCCGCCTCGGCGGGGCGGGCCTGGGCCTGGCCATCACCCGGCAGCTGGTCGCGCTGATGGGGGGCGAGGTAGTGGCGGCCCACCGCACGGGCGGCGGCGCCCGCTTTCAAGTCGAGTTCTTGGTCGACGCCCGACCGGAGCTCGGACGACTGGATCCGCAGGTGGGCCGGGTGCCGACCTGGATGGGCGAACTTTCGACCCGGGGCCCCAAGCGCGTGTTGGTGGTCGACGACGATCCGGTCAATCGAGAGGTCGCCGTGGCGGCGCTGCGTGTCATGGGCTGCCGGGCCGAGTCGGTCGACGACGGACAGCGGGCCATCGAGCGCGCGCACCTCGGCGAGCTGGACTTGGTCTTGATGGACTGTCACATGCCGGGCATGGACGGCTTCGAGGCGACGCGGCGTCTCATGGACATCGAGGCCATCGGCTCACGCGTGCCCATCGTCGCCTTGACCGCCTCGGTGACCCAAGAGGATCGCCGGCGTTGCTACGCGGCGGGGATGCGGGAGGTGCTGGCCAAGCCCCTGCGCCGAAGCGAGCTGGCGAGCTTGCTCGAGCGCGTCGACCGGGGCGAGGTCGGCGCGCACACCCTTCATCCGAAGGCGTAAAAGAGGCCGAAGCGTGGCGAGAAGAAGACCGGCTGCGAGACGCCGATCGTGTGCACCACGAGGTGGCCGCCGATGCTCACGCCGACGCGGTGAAAAAAGCGAGGCTCACGGACCCGCGATACCATGAAGCCCATGTCCACGCGCAGATCCGGCCCATGAAGGACCATGCTGCCGACCTGCAGATCGGGCGCGGCGTCTTCGTTCGCGCGCACCTTGAACCAGTTCAATCGGTAGCCCACGCGTAGGTCCAAGACGCCGCGGGTCAGGTAGGCCAGGCGGCCCAGGCCCAAGTTGAGCTGACCGGTCACGCCGAAGGGGGCGATGGCGTCCCCGTCCCCGTCGAGCAGGATGTCGCCGCCGGCGATGCCACCTCCGGCCGCGAGCCCGAAACGGTTCCAGCTGACGCCCGCCTCTGCGTCGAAAAATCCGAAGCGCCCGTTGAGCTCGCTCTTACTGCTGCCGAGCAGGCCGCCCCCGCCGTGCACGCCAAAGTAAGGCCGCGCGGGGTTGGAGGCGGGGCGATACAAGGCCCGGTAGTAGCGGCGCAGGGCCTCGGCTCGATCCACGCCAGTTTCGGCCGGGGAGGCGGCGCCCGTACGCCGGGCCGGGCTGCGACCGGGGTCGTCGCCCTCGCCCTCGAGCATGCCGGCGAAGGGGTCGTCCAGATCGCCGGACTCGGCGGGGTCTTTGTCGCCGCCAGGTGAGTCGGTCGAGTCGCTCGGGTCGGGCGAGTCGCCCGGGTCGGGGGTCGTCGCGTTCGGATCGGGATCGGCCGGGGCCGGCACCACGGGATCGCCAGGGGCGTCATCCTCGGGGGCCGCCTCGCTCGGGCCCGCCGCCGGATCGCTTGCGGGTGCGGCGGCCGGCTCTTGCTTGGCGACGTCCGTGCGCGACTCGGCCAGCGCCGGCTCAGGCGCCGGGGCCGGGGAGGCGCCGGGCGAGATCAGGCCGAAGAGCGCGACGAGGGGCGCGAGCATCGGCGACAAGCTAGCGCCGATGGGCGCCGGACGCGAGGCGAGCTGCGGACGGGCTCCAGCAAAAAGCACTTGACCCGACTCGCGCCCCGGACTAAGTAGCGCGCCCTTCGAGGAGACCGCCTTGGACCTCACTGCACCCACCTCGGCCTAAAGGCCACTTTCGCCCCAGCTGGGCCCCTCGGCGTCGCGCTGGGGCCAAGGCGGGGCGAGCGCAGAGGTGAAAGCAAGGCAGCTCGCCGCACGTTGTGCCGGTGCAGATGCAGACGGGCGGCCCCGGGTCGCGCGATTTGAACCAGGCGCGGGCTCGAAGGCCAGCGCGCGGGAATCCGAGACCCGCACCAGACTTCAACACCAGACCTCGACGCCAGTCTTCAACGCCACGACACCGAAAGGAGGAAGCCATGTACATGCGAGCACGAAACTACGGATGGATCTCGTGTCGCCTGGAGCGACGGATGGGCCGTGGTCGCATCGAGCTTTCGACCTGGGTGCCGGTGGCGATCGCCCGCGTGGGCGCGAAGGTCGAGCTGCGCTTGCACGGCGGCGCGTGGCAGGGTCCGTGGGAGATCCTCAGCGTCGGCTCGTGGACGGATCGCGATCCGGGACCGGCGACGCGCGTGCGTCCGGCCGTCGTGGCGCGGCCGCGGACGATGCCGCAGACGCGGGCCACGAGCGCGACGCTGCGCCCACGCAGCTGCGTCGTGAGCTCGGCCGGCATCGAAGCCGAGCTCGGCTAGAGGGCCGCCGAGCGCCCACGAGAGTGCGCGTTCGCGGGGGGAGCTTGCTGCTCTCCTCGCGATCGCGCATTCTTTTTCCCTAGCCATGTCTTTGCCCATGACCTCGAAATTGATGCTCCAGAGCCTTGCCGCGGCGGCGATGGCTCTTTCGTCCACGGGCTGCGTCGGCCTCACCATCGACGGCAACGACACGACGGCCGAAACGAGCGGTAGCGGTAGCGGAAGTGGCAGCGGGGAGTCGGGCGAAGAGGGGCGCCAGATGATTCAGGGCGGCAACTCTTGGGGCGAATGCGCCGGCGCCTGCCGTTTCGAGATCAGCTTTGGCGGCGACGAAGCCGAGCTGGTGATCTCGGATTGGGGCGGCAGTACGCCGATGGCCACCAACTACGGCAGCTTCACCAGCGAGGGGCGGGCCATGGTCGAGGGCGTCGAGGAGAGCCTGAGCATGGCCAGCTTGCAGGACATCTACGGATGCCCCGACTGCGCCGACGGGGGGGCGTCGTGGGTGCGCTTGAACATCGCGGGCTTCGAGAGCACGCACCAGTACGAGTACGGCAACGCGCCGGCCGAACTCAGCGAGTTCGACACCTTGTTGCAGGACTTCGTCACGGCCTTGCGCAGCTGCGAGGCCAGCGCGTGGATCGAGCCCGACGAGGCCTGCGTACCGCAGATGTAGCGCGCGCGGCTCGTGTGCGCCGAGGGGCTCAGCCGAGGGCTTGGGCCAGGTCGGCGATCAGGTCGTCTTCGTGTTCGATGCCGACGCTGATGCGCACGAAGCCGTCGGCGATGCCGAGCTTGGCCCGGTTCTCGGGCGGGACGCTGGCGTGGGTCATGATGGCCGGATGCTCGATGAGGCTCTCGACACCGCCGAGGCTCTCCGCCAGCGTGAAGACCCGCAAGGCGCCCAAGAAGCGACGCGCCTCCTCGAGCCCGCCGGCGATGTCGAAGCTGATCATGCCGCCGAAGCCCCGCATCTGCTTTTTGGCCAGGGCGTGCTGCGGGTGGCTCTCGAGGCCGGGGTAGATGACTCGCTCGACCTTGGCGTGGGCCTCGAGGAACTTGGCCACGCGCATCGCGTTGTGGGCGTGGCGTTCCATGCGAATGGCCAGGGTCTTGAGCCCGCGTAGGGTCAAGTAGCAGTCCTGCGGACCGGGCACGCCGCCGCAGGAGTTCTGCACGAAGTGCAGCTGCTCGGCCAAGGCGGCGTCTTTCACCACGACGGCGCCACCGACCACGTCGCTGTGGCCGCCCATGTACTTGGTCGTGCTGTGGACGACGAAGTCCGCGCCCAGCTCGAGCGGGCGCTGGTAGATGGGGCTCATGAAGGTGTTGTCGACGGCCAGCAAGATGCCGCGCGCCTTGCAGATCTTGGCGATGGCCTCGATGTCGGCCAGCTTGAGCATGGGGTTGGTCGGGGTCTCCAGCCACACCAGCTTGGTCTGCTCGTTGATGGCCGCCTCGACGGCCGCGGCCTCGCGCGCATCGACGTAGCTGAAGCTGTGGCCCCGGCGCGACATGACCTTGTCGAAGAGGCGAAAGGTGCCGCCGTAGATGTCGTCGCCGGCCACGATGTGGGCGCCCGCGTCGAAGAGCTGCACGACGGCCGTCGTCGCCGCGCAGCCCGAGGCAAAGGCGAAACCGTGGTCACCACCTTCGAGGGCCGCCACCGCACGCTCGAGCGCGAAGCGGGTGGGGTTTTGCGTGCGGCTGTACTCGAAGCCGGTGTGCTCGCCGGGCGCTTTTTGGGCGTAGGTGCTCGTCTGAAAGATCGGCGGCATCACGGCGCCGGTCACGGGCTCGACTTGCTGACCGCCGTGAATGGCGAGGGTCTCGATGCGCGCTTCGGCGAGGTAGGGCTGGGTGTCGCGGTCGTAGCTGGCCATTGGGTCGCTCCTTGGGCTCTCGAAAGGGACTCGTCGTGAATTAGGGGGCGGGGGTGGTGACGCTGGCGAGGTAGTCGATCAGGTCGATCTTGGTCAGCAGACCCAAGAGGCGGTCGTGCTCCACGACCAAGCAGACCTTCGCGTCGTTGAAGATGGTCTTGAGCAAGGTGGTGCGCGTGTGGGGCGTGACCGTGGCGTAGTCGCTCGAGACCAGGTCGCCGATCGGGTGGTCGAGGTCGCCTTCGTGCTCCACCAAGAAGTTCAGCAAGTCGATCTCGGAGACGATGCCCACGTGGCGCTTGGCCTCGTCGAGCACCGGGATCTGAGAGATGCCGTTTTGCTTGAGGGTGTTGATCGCCGCGCGCACCGAGGTGAGGCGGTCCAAGGTGATGAGCTTGTGCGGGTGGCGCTTGAGGATGTGCGCGACGGTGCCGGTCTCGTCGTCCTCCTCCAAAAAGCCGTTCGAGCGCATCCAGTCGTCGTTGAAGATCTTCGACAGGTACTTTTGCGCGTTGTCGGGCAAGAGCACGAGGATCTTCTTGGGCTCTTTGAGTTCGCGCGCGTACTTGATGGCGCCCATGACGGCGGCGCCGCAGCTGCCCCCGCAAAAGATGCCCTCGCGTCGCACCAAGGCGCGCGTCATCGAGAAGCACTCTTTGTCGTCGACTTGGACGACCTCGTCCAAGATGTCGAGGTTCATGGTCGAGGGCAAAAAGTCCTCGCCGATGCCTTCGACGTAGTAGCTGAAGGCCTTGGTGAGGCGGCCGGTCTTGACGTACTCGTAGTAGAGCGAGCCGATGGGGTCGACGCCGACGATCTGAATGTCGGGGTTGCGCTCTTTGAAGTAGCGACCGCAGCCGGACAAGGTTCCGCCGGTGCCCATACCGCCGACGAAGGCGTCGAAGTCGCCCTCGGTCTGCTCCCAGATCTCGGGGGCGGTGCTGAGGTAGTGCGCCTCGGGGTTCGCGGGGTTGTGATACTGGTTGGCGTAGAAGGCCCCGGGGGTCTCCTCGACGAGTCGGCGCGCGGTGGAGTAGTAGCTGCGCGGATCCGAGGGCTCGACGGCGGTGGGGCAGACGACGACCTTGGAACCGTAGGCCCGCAGGGCGTCGATCTTCTCTTGCGACATCTTGTCGGGCATCACGAAGATGCACTTGTAGCCGCGGGTCGCGGCGACCATGGCCAAGCCGGCGCCGGTGTTGCCGGAAGTGGCCTCGATGATGGTGCCGCCCGGCCCGAGCATGCCGCGCGCTTCGGCGTCGCGGATGATGTTGAGGCCGACGCGGTCCTTCATCGAACCCGCGGGGTTCATGTACTCGACCTTGACGTAGATCTCGGACTCGATGTCCTCGACCACGTGGTTGAGTTTGACGATCGGGGTGCGGCCGATGGCCTGCGTGACGTCGGCGACGGCGCCTTTCATGAGTTGCTCGGACATGCGCTTGGGGGCGCCTCGATTTCCACGGGCGCGGGCGGACTTTAGGCCTACGCGTCCCGCGGCGAAAGGGGCCCGCGTGTGCGCCTACGCCCGCGCTCGAGGCAAATTGGAGCGCGGCGGGGGTGCAGGCGGCTGCGCACCCGGGTGGGCTGCTTGGCTAAGGCGAACGCGCGGCTTCGGCATCGCGCTGCTTGCGGCGGCGACGGCTGCCGTCGAAGTAGACGCCGACGCCAAAGTGCATGGTGAAGCGCCAGCTTTTGGTGTCCAGATCGAAGTGCAGCAAGTGCGTTCGCGTGCCGCCCAATCCGAGCGCGAAGTACAACGCAGTCTCGTCGATGCGACTGGTCACGCTGATCTCTCCGAGTACGCCGTGGTTGCGAAATATGACCGGCGCCCCGACGGAGTTGGCTCGCCCGTCCGCCCCGTCTTTCAAGGTGGCGAAGGGGTGCCCGGTGGAGATGTAGGCGTAGCCCACGGCCAGGCCCAACCAGCGGCCCTGGTAGCCCGTCATCAGGCGCGGCACGATCGCCAAGGGCATGGCGAAGCGAGAGTTGGCCACGTTGTAGCCCACCGACAGGCCGGGGCGGAGCATCATCCGCTTGGCGAACTGCAGCTGGTAGGCGAAGTCGAGCATCAAAGGTGCATGGTGAAAGCGGGTCGCCTCGTTCGTCTGATTCGACAAGGCCGCGCTCAAGCGGATGTAGTGCGAAGCCAAGCCGAGTCGAAAACGATGGCGGCGCGGCAGGTCGCGCGTGCGGGGGTCTTCGACGGGGTCGGCTTTGTCGAAGCGGCGCGGCCGACTGGGCGCCCGGGGTGGGGCCGCTTCGTCGCCGGCCTCGGCCGTCGGGTCGTCGGCGGGCGGCGCAGCCGAAGCCGAGGCCACGGGCAGGGCCAGGGCCAGGGCCAGGGCCGAGCCCAGCCGCGCCGGGCCATTCGCGCGCTTCATCTTCGGGAGCATTTCGTGGCAGCGGTGCGCTGTCAAACCGCGCAATGGCTCAAAAAAGCGCGTCATCCGGCCCCAAAGGCCCGCGTGAGGCCGGCGTCGAGCCATGGGTCCGCGAGCACGAAGCCCAAGTAGGCGATCGAGATCCAGCCGTTGAGATCGAAAAAGGCCTTGTCGATGCGGCTGAGATCGTCGGGCCGCACGATGGCGTGCTCGTAGATCAAGATGGCGCCCACGAGCCCGACGCCGACGATGTGTCCCCAGCCGAGACCGGCGACCAGGTGCAAGCCGACCAGCGCGCCGACCGTCATCAGGTGCAAGCCGGCCGAGAGCCACAAAGCACCGCGCGTCCCGAAGCGTACGGGGATCGAGTGCAACTTCGCGTCACGGTCGAAGTGCTCGTCTTGCAAGCTGTAGATGATGTCGAAGCCCGCCACCCAGGTGGCGACGGCCAGCATCAAAGCGAGGGGTTGGAGCCAGCCCTCGAAGCTGTCGGTCACCGCGATCCATGCGCCGCCGGGCGCGAGGGCCAATGCGACACCCAACACGAGGTGGGCCCCCCAGCTGAAGCGCTTGACGTAGCTGTAGCCGAGCACGACCGCGATGCACAAAGGCGAGAGGCGCAATGGCCAGTCGCCGAGCATGGCAGCCGCGCCGACGAACACGAGCAAGGCCAGGAGGGTGAGCGCCCACGCCGTGCGCACCCCGATGACACCCGCCGGCAGCTCGCGCGAGGCCGTGCGCGGGTTTTGTGCGTCGATGTCTCGATCGACGATGCGGTTGAAGGCCATCGCGGCCGTGCGCGCGCCGGTGAAGGCGAGCACCACCCACAACAAGTCGAGGGCTTCGAAGGGCGTGCCACCGCGACTCGCTTCGAAGCGCAGCGCCAACACGAAGGCCGCCATGGCGAAGGGCAGCCCGAAGAGCGTGTGGCTAAAACGCACCATCCGGCCGAAGGCCAGGAGCTTGGCGCCGAGACCGCCGGGGGGCGCGTCGAGGCGAGGGGAGGCGTGCTCCACGGGCGGAAGGTAGCAGCGATGTCGGCTCCGGCCCGAGGCCTCGAGGCGCTGAGGAAGGCCGGGGGGGGGCCCTTTGGACCCCGCAGAGGGCTGTTTGCGCGATAGGTGCGCGATTTCTAACTTTCGCGTAATACTCGCGCCGACATGGCTCACCTTCCTCGCTCGAATCCGCGCGTCATCTCTGTATGGCTCCTCGCGTCAACTTCACTGTTCGCGTGTGGCGACCCCTGTCTGGACGACGGCCCGGCCGGTTCGGGCGAGTGCACCCGGATCACCGCGGAGGGTGGAGAAAGTGGGGAGACGAGCGCGAGCGCCGAAGCGGGCTCGGAGGCGAGCTCCGAGGGGGCCGAGGGCGCGACGATGGAGGGGGGAACTCAGGGTGATGGAGATGGAGACGGAGATGGTGATGGCGACGGAGACGGCGATGGCGATGGCGACGGTGATGGAGACGGCGATGGAGACGGCGATGGAGACGGCGATGGAGACGGAGACGGAGACGGCGATGGCGATGGAGATGGAGACGGAGATGGAGATGGAGAT
>JAUIJR010000338.1 GCA_030431075.1 Polyangia bacterium
CTCCTCGGCGCTCAATCGAAGGTCCCCACGAAAGGGCGGCATGTCGGGGCACTGGGCGTCGTCCGCGGACCATGGCGGCATGATCCGCTCGCGGGTCACGTGCGCCATCAAAGAGGAAAAGTCTCGCGCGGACGGATAGCTGTCCAAGCTGAGACCGCCTTGACCTCCCGGGCTGTGACAGGGCGTGCAGTGGGTCCGAACCAGGCCGCCGACCTCGCCGAACCAAGTCGGGGTCGGCTCCGCGCAAGCCAGCCCGACGGCCGAGATCCACCACCCAAGTACCGGCCAGCGCACCCAAAGACGATATCGTGAGGTCGGTGGACGCCAAAGCCCGAAAGAAGATCAGCAAGTTCGCCAGCTTGGTCCTGCGTCATCGCCCCGAAGTCGCCGGCCTGCGTCTCGACGCCGAGGGCTGGGTCGACGTCGACGACTTCTTGCGCGGCTGCGCCAAAGCCGGGCACCCCCTCACGCGGGCGCAACTCGAGGAGGCCGTCGCCACCAACGACAAGAAGCGCTTCGCCTTCTCCGAAGACGGCGCAAAGATCCGCGCGAGCCAGGGGCACAGCGTCGAGGTGGAGCTCGGTTACCGGCCCGCCCCTCCGCCCGATCGCTTGTTTCATGGCACCGTCGACGCCGCCTTGCCGGCCATCCGCCGTGAGGGCTTGCGCAAGATGAAGCGTCACCATGTGCACCTGAGCTTCGACCGCCCCACGGCCGAGCGCGTCGCCACGCGCCGCGGGCCGCCGCGGATCCTCGAAGTTCGCGCGGCGCAAATGCACGCCGATGGCCACGCCTTTTTCGTGAGCGACAACGGGGTGTGGCTCACGGAGACGGTGCCGGTCGCCTACGTCGACTTTCCCGACGACACCCTCCCGTGACGGGGGCTCTGCTAGCCTCCGCGTCGTGAAGCGCCCGGGGCTCTTGTTCTTGTGCGTCGCCAACTCGGCCCGTTCGCAGATGGCCGAGGGCCTGGCGCGCGATTGGTTCGGCGAGGCTGTCGACGTGCACTCGGCCGGCTCCGCGCCCTCGCGGGTCAACCCCTACGCGATTCGGGTCATGGCCGAGCTCGCGCTCGACATCTCCGCGCAGCGTTCGACCAGCGTCGACGAGGTCGACCCCGCGAAGATCGATCTCGTCGTCACCTTGTGTGCCGAAGAAGTCTGCCCGGTGTTCTTGGGGGATGCGAAGCGCTTGCACTGGCCTTTGCCCGACCCGGATCGCAAAGAGCCCGGGCTCGACGAGGAGACCCGCCTGGCCGACTTTCGCCAGGCCCGCGATGCGATCGCCGCGCGCCTGCGAGAGCATTGGCCACAGCGGCGACTTTGAATTTCACGGCGACTCGCCCGGCGGCAGCCATCCGCTTCGCTCGAGCCAAGCCAGGGCGATCTGCTTGCGCTTCTCCCCGAAGAAGTCGGGGGCGGGATCCGGGGCCGTCAAGACGATGGCGAAGTAGACCTGCTCGCCGCGCGGCGACTCGACCGAGCCCACGAACCAACCGAGGTGGCCCCCGAAGCCGGCCTGGCTGGGGTCGGCGAAATCCGCGGCCGTGGCCCAGCCGGTCTTCGCCCGCACCACGGTCTCGCCGCGACGCTCGAAGACCATCACCTCGTCGAGGAAGCGCCGGACGAGCTCCTCGTCGAAGGGGCTCGTCCCCTCGTGAAGGCGCTGAAGAAACTCGACTTGCTGGCGCGGGCTGATCCGCAACTCCCCGTTGAGCCAAAAGCGATCGATGCCACCGCCGATGTCCGCGTTGCCGTAGTCGGCGGCCTCGACCCACTGGGCCATGCGGGCCTCGCCCACCCGACGCGCGAGCTCTTGGTAGTACCAGACGACCGAGTGGGTGAACGCGCTTCGCAGGTCGTGGTCGCGGTTCCACGCCGCCGACCACCGTTCCACGCCATCCCAAGGCAAGGTGAAGTCCGGGCCGTCGACCACCCCCGTTTGCCAGGCGATGAGCGAGTTGGGGATCTTGAAGGTCGAGGCCGGTACGAAGGCCCGATCGGTCCACGCCGGATCCGAGGTCCACAGGCGCTGGGCTTTGGGATCCAAGACCACCATGCCGCCTTCGAGACCTTCGTCGGCGATCGCCTTGGCCATCTCCGGCTCGACCTGGACGCGATAGCTCGACGCAGACGCGGGCGTGGGCTCCGAGCTTTCGGCCGCGGCCTCCGGGCTTGGATCCGTCGTTGGATCGGAGGGCGGTAAAGCCGACCCGGTCGGGCCAGGCGAGCACGCGAGCGCGCAGGCGGTCGAGATCCAAAGGCTTCGTCGCATGGGCGTCCGGACGGCTCGCAGCCTAGCTTTGTTCCAGGGCGCTGCGCGAGTGCAGGACTCTTGCTAGCTTCGCGCGAGAAGGACGACCCATGTCGCGCGTGCAACTGCTCACCCTCAGCTCCGTGTTCACCTTGGCCGCGTGCCGGCCCGAAGGCGGCACCCAAGACCCCGGATCCGGTGATGGATCCGGCTCCGGCGATGGCTCCGTTCAGATCGCCTCCGTGCACCTGATCAACCCCTGCGAGGCACCCGAAGCCGCGTCCGAAGCGGACGAGGCACCCGCAGCGAAGCGCGCGCCGAGCCAAGGCGAGATGGCGGCCGACATGGACGTGTCGCAGCGCATGGCCGCGCCCGCGTGTGGAGAGTCGACCCTGCAGCTGCACGTCCGCGTCCCGAGTGGCGCGAGCAGTGATCTACGCCTCGACGCGCTGACCTTGGTGGCCGCCGAAGGCGAGCCGACGCGCGTCGCCCTCGAAAGCTACGCCCCGCAGATCTGGAACGAGCAACAGGGCGTCTACACCGACTGGGATGGGCAGCTCGCGCCCGGGAGCGAGCGTCTCGTGAGCTGGCAGCTGCGACCGGCCGAGGGCCAGAGCTTCCCTCCCGGCTTGCAAGTCCGTGGCGACCTGAGCTTGGAGATCGACGTCTCCCTCGCCGGGCGCAGCCAAAACCTGCGGCACGCCGTGCCTTCGATCGTCGACGACGACTTGGTCGTCACCCTCGCTCGCTGAGTTGAGCCATGTCGGGGCTCGCGCGACTGGGCCTGGCCATCGTCCTCACCGGCGCGTGTCGTGGCGAGGGCGCGACGGGAGCCCCCGAGGCCGACCCGGACCGGCCCACGACCCGAGACCCCGCCACGCGCTGGCTCGAGGATCGGGCCTTTCGCCGCGAGCAGCTCGAGGCCTCGTTGACCTCGCACGAGAACCTCTACGCGCGCCGCCGCCTCGAGAACTACGCGACTCCGGAGGGCGGTTGGGATCGCCTCCCCGTGTGGCGACCCGCCGTGCATCGGATCCGCAGCGACGCGCGGGGACAAGTCGAGCGCGTCGGAGCGGCGATCCGCTTCGACGATCCACGACCCACGGATGGCGCAGCCTGGCGTGCGCTGGGGGTCAAGGCCTTCGATTTTTTCCCCCTGCGCGCCGAAGCAGCCTTCGCAGCCGCGATCGAATCCCCTGCCCGCGCCGCGGAGCTGGGCCTCGAGCGCGACGACGAGGGCAACTGGATCGGCCTCGTCGACTTCGTCGATCTCGACGGCCAGCGCCGCGTCGGGATCACCTGCGCTTTGTGTCACACCGCCCGCGCGGACACGGGCCTCGAACGCGGCCGCGCGCGTCGCCGCCTCGACTACGGTGCCTTGCGCGTCGAGTTCGGTCGCCTTGGCCCCGAACAGGCCGCACGCGAGTCGAGCTGGGGCCCCGGTCGCGCCGATGTGAGTGACGACGCCGACGCCGATCCCGTTGCGATCCCGGATCTGTGGTCGGTGGGCGGGCTTCGCTACCTGACCCAGGGCGGCACCTTGCGGCAGCTGGGCCTCCCCACCCTCGCCATGCGCCAAGAGACACAGATCATCTACGCCCAGCGCGAGCGCATTCGTCCGCCGCGAGAGCTCGCGTGGGCCATGGCCGTGTACGTGAGTGAGCTTCGCCCTTCGAACTCTTCTCCGAGCCCCGCGGCGAAGGCGGACTCGGAGCTGGGTCGCACCGTTTTCGATCGCCATTGCGCTTCGTGTCACGAAGATGACAACGGAAGCGGCGGCTTGGTGCCCGCCGCGCAGGTGGGCAGCGATCCGGCGCTGGCCCTCGGCCGGGCCCGGGGAACGGGCGCCTACCGCCCGGCGCCGCTGATCGACCTCGAGCGCGCCGCGCCCTACTTGCACGATGCGTCGATCCCGAGCTTGGACGCGCTGCTCGATCCCGAACGCCTGCGTGCCCCCGACGCGCCGCACCGCTTTGGTGCACAACTCGATCTGAAGTCGCGCGCCGCCTTGCTGGCCTGGCTGCGTGCACGCTGAGGCGACGCAAGATGCGCCGCTCCCGTCACATTTGCGCGCCCGTGGCGGGACATCCCCCTTCGCTCCGCGCGCGACGAATGGAACAATGTCCCCGTGCTTCGACGCGACGCGCTGTTGATCTGCCTGCCCTTGCTCGCGGGTGCCTGCTTCGAGAGTACCGATCTGCCCTCGGACGATGACACCGGCGAGGAGGACGACGACGACGAGTCCGAGACCGGCGAGTCCGAGACCGGCGACGGCGACGGCGATGGTGACGGTGACGGCGATGGCGACGGCGACGGTGACGGCGACATGGGCTCGCTCGTCATCCCGCCCCTGTGGACGGGCGGCGACTACACCCTCCACGTCCAATCGGGACAGCACGAATTCTTGCCCGGCATCATGACCGACACCTACGGCTATGACGGCACCCTGCTCGGCCCCACCCTCGAGCTGACGCGGGGTGAGACCGTCTCGATGACGATCGAGAACGAACTCGACGCCGGCACCGAAACCACCGTGCACTGGCACGGCATGCATCTGCCCTCGCGCTGGGACGGCGGTCCGCAGACCGCGTTCGCGCCGGGCGAGAGCTGGTCACCGAGCTGGGAGGTCCGCAACGCCGCTGGCACCCTTTGGTACCACCCCCACCCCATGGGACAGACCCAAGAGCAGGTCGCCCGTGGCCTGGCCGGCTTTTTGATCTTGCGCGACCCGAGCGAGGCGGCGCTCGCCATCCCGCGCGAGTACGGTGTCGACGACCTCCCCTTGGCCTTGCAGGACAAGTCGATCGACATGAGCACCGGGGAGCTCGACGAGCTCGGGACCCTGGGCAACATCATGACCGTCAACGGAGTGGTCGACGCCAACCGGCAAGTGGGCGCCCAGATGGTGCGCTTGCGCGTGCTCAACGGCTCGGTCGAGCGCAGCTACATGCTGGGCTTCGACGACGACCGCGATTTCGCCATCATCGGCACCGACGACGGCCTGCTCCCCGCCCCCCTCAGCGTCGAGCGTATCTTGCTCACGCCGGGTGAGCGCTACGAGATCGTCGCCGACTTCACGGGCGACGAAGGCTACGCGGTGACCCTGCGCAGCTTCGGAAGCGAGCTGGGCCCCGGTCTCGCGGGCGGCCCCCTCGGCATGACGATAGGCACGCCCCTCGACTCGGCCGACTTCGACTTGGTCCGCTTCGACGTGGGCCCCGCGACCGCCAACGCCATCACCGAACTCCCCGACACCCTGATCCCGGGCAATGTCTCGCCCTGGGAGGAGAGCGACGCGACCAACACCCGCGACATGGTGTTCACGCAGATCAGCACCGATCCCCCGCGCTTCGCCATCAACGGCAAAACCATGGACCTTCAGGTGATCGACGAGACGATCACCGTCGACGCGGTCGAGATCTGGAACCTCGTGAACATGACGGGCACCGCCCACCCCTTTCACATTCACGACGTCTTCTTTCACGTCCTCGATCGCAACGGCGCGGCCCCGCCGCTTTGGGAGGTCGGCCCCAAGGACACCGTGCTCGTCGGTCCGGGCGAGACCGTCCGCGTGATCACCCAGTTCCGAGACTACAGCTCGGATCCCGGCTTCCCCTACATGTACCACTGCCACATGCTCTCGCACGAAGACGAGGGCATGATGGGGCAGTTCGAGACTGTCCCCTGACTGGGCCGGGCCCTGACTGCGCCCGGTCGCGTCAGC
>JAUIJR010000339.1 GCA_030431075.1 Polyangia bacterium
AGACGATCGGCCCCGAGGCGTAGCCGCCGACACCGACGACCAAGTCGGGACGAAATTTTTTCAGGATGCGTCGGCTTTGGAACCAGGCGCGCGGCAGTCGAGCCAGCCCGGACAACAGGCCCTTGATCCCGCGACCCTTGATCCCGGTGACCTCCATCAGCTCGAGGGGCCAGCCGTCTTCGGGCAGCACCCGCGCTTCGATCCCGCGCTCGGTGCCGACGAAGCAGACCTCGCCGGCCGCGCCGCGGACACGCTCGGCCAGCGCCACCCCGGGAAAGAGGTGACCGCCCGTGCCGCCGCCGGCGATCATCACGCGCAAGGCGGGCAGCTGCGTCATCGAGTCTCGGTCCGGGTTGGGCGACATGCTTTCTCCATAGCAAGCACGCCCCACAGGCACCCAAAAGTCCCCATTTTTTGCGATCGCAGGTGAGCGAGGGCACCCGAGCCGGTCGGACCGTCGATCAACGCGTTGCCTCGAGCACGCGACCCGCTGCTTCGAGGCTCACGCCGGCGGCCTGGGCCAAGGCGATGAAACGCTCGCGAGCGCCTTCTTCGTCGCTCGCGTCGTGCACCAAGGGCGCCAGCAAACGGATGCACTGGTCGCGCATGGCCGGGTCGAGCGCACCCACGCTCGGCCCGAGATCCCCGCGCGAACTCAGCACCAACATGGCGCGCAGCTCCTCGCGGTGATCTTCGCGCGTGGGGAGTCGATCGACGAAGCGCGCGAAGTCGTGGCGGTCGGGCTCGGGCAGCGGCCCTTTGCCCGAGAGCACCCACGAGGCGGCCTCGGCCGTGAGCTCGGCGAAGGCGTCGAGGTCGGCATCCCAGCTGACGCGACGGCGGTCGATGTCCTCCGGGCTCATGCCAAAGCGCGCACCGATCTCGTGCAAGACCTCGATCTCGCCCGGGGCGTGCGCGCCGTCGACGAGGGCCATGGCCCAGGCTTGTTGCAGGATGCGCGGGGCCGCAGAGGGCGTGGGGTTGTGCATCGAGTCGTAGCGGCGCCGCAAAGCGGCGTGGTCGCTAAAGAAGGTCAGCCACTCGCTGTAGACCTCGGGCGGAACTTCGTTGCCCAAAAGTCCGAGCAGGCGATCGCACTCCTCGGCTTCGAGTACCTCGTCGGCGTGGGCGATCAGTCCGGAGACGACGAGCACCCACTCTTCCTCGAGGGAGAGGGCCATGCGCGAAGTCTAGCGCAGGGCCGCGCGCAGCTGGAATTCTCGGCGCAGGGCCGCGATGAGCCACGGCTCACTCGGGCTCGGAGGGGCGTCGCGGCGTCAGCGGGACCGGCGTGGGCGCGTCATGGGCGGGCTTCGTCGTCTCCGTCCCTGCGGGCGCTGGAGCCTCGTCGTCGCCGGCTTCCTCACGCCCCTCCCCCGCTCTTCCCCCGTCGACGGAGCCCGCCTCGCCGCGCTCCATGGCCGCCTTGATCTCGGGATCGAGGGGCACGAGCAGCTGGATCTTGGGCACGTTGGGGTTGCGATCGTCGCTGGTCAAAAAAGCGCGCGCGAGCTCTCGCCCCTCATCGTCGCGCGCGATGACCAAATAGGTGTCGCTCGGGAGCATCGCGGCCAAAGTGAAATGGCCCTGCGCGTCCGTGCGCGCTTTGCCGAGCTGCTTGCCCGGCCGCTTGTCCGACTCGATCTCGTGCACCGTCACGAGCACCGCTTCGAGGGGCTGGCCCGGAAACATGCCCGGCTGCTCGCCGTAGACACTGCCGCGGACCTTGGTCTCACCTTTGCCCTGCGCGTCGGCGTAGGAGCAACGGATCGCGTCGGGGGTCGGATAGGGCCCCGCGCCCGTATCCACCACGCGGCCCTCGGGGCAGTGCGTCGGGCGCCCTTCGGCGACGACGGTGGGGTAGTTCAGCCCCTCCCCTTTGCACGCCAGGGCGAGCGCGGCGAGGCCCATGGCCACCCCTCCGACGCGGCGCGCATGGCGCACACGGCGCATCCGACGGGGCATGCGCGTGTCGACGCGGGGGAGGCCAGCTCGCGACGCCATGGACGCAGTGTACGCCTTCGCGCTGGGCGGCGCCTGGGGCGACCCGAGGGCTTCCCTGCGACCTGCGTGAAGCTGCGCCGATCCAGTTGACCCCCCCAGCGAGCGTGGTCACACTTGCGCCGTCATGAACGAAGGCCAGCAACGCCAAGAGCAACAGGCCCCGCCCTACCAGGCACCGAAGTTCGACCTCGGTGACGCCATGGGCGCCCAACACGCCCCGGGACAGTGGCAGGACCCGCGCGCCCAGCTCCACGGCAACGTCGAGAAGTTCATGGGCATCGTCTACGGCTGGATGGCCGCGGCCGTCGCCGTCACGGCGCTGGTCGTCTGGGGTGTCGTCAGTAGCCCCAAGGCGATCGAGATCATCTACGGCTTCGACATGACCACCGGCACGCGGACCGGCGGCGGAATTCACATGGTGCTCTTGTTCGCGCCGCTCGTCTTCGTCTGGATCTTCGGACGTCGCATCACCAGCGTGGGCCCCGGAGTCGCCGGCGGCATGCTGCTGCTCTACGCTGCCATGATCGGCGGCGCCATCAGCTACGTGCCGATGATCTACGACACCGGCTCCATCGCCGGTTGTTTCGGCGTGGCCGCCGGCATGTTCGTGGCCATGAGCGCCTTCGGCTACTTCACCAAAAAGGACCTCTCGGGCGTCGGCCGCTTTTTGACCATGGCCGCCATGGGCTTGATGCTCGCCTGGGTCGCCAGCCTGATCTGGCCGCAGGTCTACTTTTGGGTCGCCGCCATCGGCGTGTTCATCTTCGCCGGCCTGACCGCCTACGACACCCAGAACATCAAGCAGATGTACCTGGTCCAAGGCGGCCGCGGGAACCTGGCCATCGTCGGCGCGCTGATGCTCTACGTGTCGCTGGTGAACATGTTCTTGTTCTTGCTGCACCTCTTCGGCGGCCGCGACTAGAACGACCGGGCGCGCCAACGCGCCTGTGCCAACTCACGATGGGGCCCCTTCGGGGGCCCTTTTCGTTTTCGGCTGCGAGCTGTCTCATGGCAGAAATCGGGCCTTTGGTGCTATTTGAAGGACATGAAGCTCACTGGGCGCGTGCTGTGGCTGACCGAGGATGCGGACGCGATCGCGACGCAACTCGGTGGCGAATCCCCCGACTTCGATCCCGCCGCGCCGCCGGCGATGCACTACGGCGTCAACACCGACGCCATGATCAACGGGGCCGCGTGCACCTTGGGCTACACGGGCGAGATCTTGGGCCCCTACTTCCTGCAGAACTTCAAAGAGCAGGTCCAAAAAGACAGCGTCAAAGATGGCGGCTTTCAGGTCGTCGTCGGTGGTGACGCCTATGGCTCGGGCTCGAGTCGCGAGGTCGCCGTCGTCGCGCACCAAGGCGCGGGCATCGAGCTCGTCGTCGCCAAGAGCTTCCAACGCATCTTCCAAGAGAACATGGTCTACAGCGGCCTGCCCTTCACCACCGACTACGCCGTGGTGAACAAGCTGCAAGCCGGCGAGTCGATCGACCTCGAGGCCTTGGCCGACGAGCTCCCGCCCTTCTTTCGCGCCGTCGCCAAGTCCGGCGGCCTGATGAAGTACGGCACCAAGATGCTCGCCGGCGAAGTCGAGCCGACCTACGAGGTCGAGCGCGAGGCCCGGCCGATGAACTGCGTCGAGAAGATCGTCGCCCAAAAAGCGTGGACGGGTGCAGGCAAGCCCGCGGGCATCGCCGCCGTGAAGCCCGGCGATCAGGTGCTGGCCAGCTGCGATTTCCGCGGCATGCACGAGTACACGGCCGGCATGGTCATGGACCTCTACGGCCAAGAGTGGGGCGACGCGCCCGTGCACAACCCGGAGCTGGTCGCCGCCTTCGAGGACCACTTCGTCCTCATCAACTCCGACACCGTGCCCCTGCGCGTCAAAGAGGCCCGGCTCGCGCCCGCGACCAACTTGGCCAACGAGATGGTCGAGGCCTGCGCCAAGAACGGCATCAAGGTCCACGGCCCCGGGCGCGGCAACAAAGCCGGCGTCTGCCACCGCATCGTGGTCGAAGACTACGGGCGCCCCGGCGACATCATCGTGCTCACCGACTCGCACACCCCGACCGCCGGTGTGCTCAACGCCTTCGCCTTTGGCGTGGGCTCGACGGCCATGGCCTTCGCGCTGCGCACCGGCATGATCCCGGTGACCGTGCCCAAGACCGTGCGGGTGTGGGTCGAAGGCGACGCCAAGGGCGTCATCTCGCCCAAGGACCTGATCTTGCACCTCATCGGCGACCCCTACTTCCGCGAGGAGCACTGGCGCGAGTCCGCCACCGACACCTGCGTCATTCAGATCGGTGGCCCGGGTCTCGACCAGTGGAACGTCGACGAGCTCTCGGTGCTCACCAACATGACCGTCGAAGGAGGCCTGATGACCGGCATCGTCGAGCCCTGCGCGCCGCTGCGCGAGTTCTTGAAGACCCGCCGCGGCCAGGACTACGCCGACATGTTCGTCGAGCCCGACGAGGGCGCGAGCTACGTCAAGACGATCACCGTCAACCTCGACGAGGTGCCGATCACCGTGGCCACCCCCGGCGACTCGCGCAACCGCGTCGCCTTGGCCGAGGTCGGTGACGTGCCGATCCACAACGTGGTCATCGCCAGCTGCACCGGTGGATCCTTGGCCGACTTGCGCGCCGCGGCCGAGGTGCTGCGAGGTCGCAGCCTGGCCGAGCATGTGCGCGTGACGGTCACCCCCTCGAGCGCCGACGTCATGGCCGACGCGGTCAAAGAGGGACTCATCGAGCTGTTCAAGTCCCTGGGTGCCGTCGTCTCGCCGCCGGGCTGTGGCTCGTGCATCGGCAATGGCCCCGGGATCCCCTACGAGGGCGAGACCACGGCCTCGACCACCAACCGAAACTTCGACCGCCGCATGGGTGCGCCGGGGCCGGTCTACTTGGTCTCGCCGGCCGTGGCTGCGGCGAGCGCGGTCGCCGGCAAGCTGGTCGATCCGCGCCACTTGAGCCCCGCGAACTGACTCCCGCCAAAAGCGCTCGCGCGGCGCCCTTCGGGGCGCACGCGATGCGCGAAGTGCCGCCCTTTTGTCCGGCAACTCCGGTGCTACAATGCCGCCGTGCTCGCGTGGCCTCTGCTGACTTTGCTGATGGCGCCCCCCGACGCGCCACCGCGCCCGCCGGCCTTGCCGCCTCCATCGGGCGCGCACGCCGAGGTGCAGCCGGCCGACGCTTCAGCGCGGCCGGGTGAGCACACCCGCGAGTGGAAGCCGGCCGGCGATCTCGTCCAAGTGCCCTTCCCGCTCGAGCGGACGCAGCGCGGAAACGACGACCCGCGATACCGCGCACCCATCGTGGACCTTCGCGATCCCTTCGTGCACGGGCGGCCGGGACGCCCCTTGCCCGCCGAGGTCCGACGCCAACTTCTGCCCGACCTCAAAGACCCCTTCATCGCGCCGCGCCACCCGCGACCGCGCGGCTGGAAGGTGGCGCTCCCCGGTGACATTCGTGACCCCTTCGCGGAGCGCAACTGGAACCGCAACGGCTGTGGTGGGCAGGCCGACGAGACCCGCGACGGCGTCGTGATCCAGCGGCCCACCGGCGGCGACGCGCGCCCCGAGCCCAAGGCCTGCAATCGCATCGTGCGGCCCTTGCCCGCCGACCTGCTCGATCCCTTCCGTCCCCGCTGACGCGCGCCATCGGCGAAGGGGCTTACACCGCTGCTTCGCGCGACGGGTTGGCGCACGTGGGATCGGTCACGGTGGGCCCACGCTCGCGTGTGGGGCTGCGCCTTGTGGGGCGAGCGGGTGCCGCGTAGCGTTCCCGCGCGATGAAGGAGCTTCAAAGCCATCTCACCGGTGAATGGCGCCCCGGCGCGGGCGACCCGATTGCGCTGATCGACCCGACCACCGAGGCCGAGGTCGCCACCGTCAAGCGGGCCCAAGCCCTCGACAAGGCCCTCGCCTACGCCCGTGAGGTCGGCGGACCGGCCCTGCGCGCCATGAGCT
>JAUIJR010000340.1 GCA_030431075.1 Polyangia bacterium
ACGTAGTGGGCGACGATGGATTCCTCGTGCGCCTCGAGGTAGGCCTCGGCCCGCCGTCGCGTGGTGATCGGCGTGCGGCCTTGGTACTCGGCGTAGAGCGCCTTTTCTTCGTCCTCGAAGGGTCCTTCGAGCTCGACGAGCTCCGGCCCTTGCGCCCGCGCGCGCGGCACCTCGACCGCCGCGGCCGTCACCAGCCCGGCGGCGAGACAAAAGGCGAGTCGAAGTCGAGTGCGCAACATCGGGGGGAGTCCTCAGCGCGACAAGCTGGCGCGGGCGAGTTTTTCCATCGCCGAGCCGAGACAGTCGGCGACGACCGCCTCTTCGGACTCGGCCGCCGGCGTGAGCTCGAGGCGGTGCCCAAAGACCAGCGGCGCGAGAGCCTCGAGGTCCTCGCCGCTCACGAAGTCGCGGCCGCGCAGCAAGGCACGCGCTTGCAAGGCGGGCAGCATCATCACCAGCGAGCGGGTCGAGACCCCCTGCAAGACATGGGGGTGCTCGCGCGTCGCGGCCGCCGCATCGACCAGAGCCTCGCGGATGGCCTCGGACACGTAGATCTGGTCTTCGACGGCGCGTCGCGCCCCGATGACCTCGTCGCGGGCCACGCCCGGCAGCTCGTGGGCTGCGCCCGAGCGTCGCTCGCGGATCGAGTTGAGCACGTCGAGCTCCGACTTGCGGTCGATGTGCTCCATGCGGATCTTGAACAAGAAGCGATCGAGCTGCGGGCTCGGCAATGGGAAGGTGCCGGCCAAGTCGAGGGGGTTTTGCGTGGCGATGACGAAAAAGAGCTCGTCGAGGGCGTGGGTGTCGTTGTCGACCGTGGTCTGCTTTTCGGCCATGGCTTCGAGCATGGCCGCTTGCACCTTGGGCGAGGTGCGGTTGATCTCGTCGGCCAAGACGACGTAGGCGAAGACCGGCCCCGGCCGAAAAAAGAAGTTGTTGGTGTTGGGGTCGAAGATCGTCGTGCCGGTGATGTCGCTGGGCAGCAGGTCCGGCGTGAACTGGACGCGCCGGAAAGGGACGATCTTCGCGTGGGTGCCGCTGGCCATGATCGACTCGCCCAAGGACTTGGCCAGGGTCGTCTTGCCCGAGCCGGGGTAGTCCTCGAGCAGGACGTGGCCGTCGGCCAGCAAGGCGATCAAGACCAGCTCGATCACGTCGTCGCGCCCGCGGACGCTCATGCGCAGTCGAGTTTGCAGGCGCTCGACCACCTCGCGCGCGGCCGGGAGATCGAGCGCGGGGACGGGAGCCGAGACGGAGGCGGAGGGAGCGACGGAGGCGTTCATGGTGACTTCTTCGTTCGAAAAGCGGGGCTCAGCGAGCGCCCAAGAAACTCAGGGGGTTGAGCCAGCCCAAGACGCGACGCCACCAGGGCGTGGCGCTGCGAAGCTCACGGCGCAAGCGACCATCGAGCTCGCGCCAGCGCGTGGCCGCTCGAGGATCCGCGGCCCGACGGGCGGGGTCGCGCAAGTGGGCGGCGACGTGTTGGGCGGTCATCTCGGTGAAGGCGGGCAGCTCGGCCGCCACGCGGCGGGCAAAGCTCTCGCGCGACTCGCCCCAGCGCCGACGTACGCCGCTCTCGCTCAGGCGATCGAGGGCGCGACGGTAGGCGACGCGCGGCAGCGCTTGGCCGCCGGCCCACACCGGGCACAGGCGACGCCAGAGCTTGGTGCCGTAGGTCAGCAGCAAGAAGGCGCCGAGCAGCGCGCTCAAGGCGATCGAGATCTCGCGCCGGTAGTCGCGCTTGTCTTCGCCCTTGGGCTCGCGCGCCTCTTCTTCTTGGCCCGGCTCGGGCAGGTCGCGGGCGAGCTCGGCGAGCTTGTCGGCCAGCTGATCGTCCATCGGCTGCCCCGGCGGGTCGAGGTTCTGACGCGCCGAGATGTCGAGGATCACCCAGCCGACGCCCTCGAGGTAGATCTCGGGCCAGGCGTGCGCATCGCCGCCGCGGATCAAGATCGTCGAGCCGTGCACCTCGTCTTGGGTGATGTGGTAGCCGGCGCTGACACGCGCGGGGATCCCCAGCGAGCGCCACATGTAGACGGCCGCGTGGGCGAAGTGGACGCAGTAGCCGATCCGGTTGCCAAAGAGGAAGTCCGCGGTCGGATCCTCGACCCCGGCGTGGCGCTCGGAGGTCGAGTAGATCAGCTGCTCGTCCATCCACAGCTTGACGGTGAGCGCTTGCAAGAAGGGGTCGCTGCGCTTGTCTTCGGGCAGGGACTCGACCAGCGAGCGCGCGAGCTCACCGTAGCGAGGGTCTTCGGGGCCGGCGAGGTAGTGGTCCCACTGCGCTTGCTCCCACTCGGCGTGGCCGGACTTGCGCCCGACCAAGTCCTCGGGCTCCCATGTCGGGGCCAAAGACTCGAAGGTGTAGGCGCGCCAAAAGCGTCCCGGTTTGGGGTTCGGCGCCGGGTTCATGCGCACCCCCGTCTCGAGGGCGAAGGGCCCGACGTGGCGCACGACCAGGGCGACGGTGGCGCTGACGCGCTTGTGAAACTCTTCGGGGGGCGGCTCGGCGCTCTTGACCTCGCGCGCGGGGAAGCTGCGCAGGTGATCGCGGTCGACATCGCCGCGACGCGACTCGATCAAGCGGCCGCCGGTGAACTCGCTCCAGACTTGCTGGCGAAAGTAGTAGGCCTGCGTCGGCGGCGTGTAGTCGTCACCGAGCAAGACGATGGCCATCGGCGCGGGCGACGAGCCCCCACTGGGCGGCGGGTCGTTGAGATCCGGCGCCTGTTGCTGCTGGCCTTGGCCTTGGCCCTGCTGCTGCTCGCCTTGCTGGCCCTGTCCGCCGCCTTGTCCACCTTGCTGTCCTTGTCCGCCGCCTTGGCCCTCTTGGCCTTGCTGCTGTCCTTGGCCACCCCCTTGGCCCTGACCTTGGCCGCCTTGTCCGCCTTGGCCTTCGCCTTCGTTGGGATCGCCGCCGCGCAGCGCCTCGTCCAAGGGGTTGCCGTTTTGCTGCTGGCCTTGGCCCTGGCCCTGGCCGCGCGCGCCGCCCGGGCCTTGCTGGTCTTGCCCCTCGATGTCGCTGGGCTTGGGCGGGTCGCCGATGTTGGGATCCGTCAAGCCGAGGTCGTTGGCCGCTTGGGCCTCGGGCAGGTCGTCGACGTCGATGACGAAGAACATCAGGGCCAACAAGGCCCCCAAAGGTGCGAGCGACCACCAGCTGGTGCGGCGCCCCGACTCGAGCAAGGCAGCCACGGCCATGGCCACCACGGCCACACCGCCCACCGACATCAAGGCGAGCTTGGGATCCACACCGCGCTGGCTGGCCCAGTCCGAGAGCCACAGGGGTCGCGCGACCACACCATCGCGGTGCGCGGCCAACAACATGGCCAAGGCCGCGCTGGCGACCGCGAGCTCGAGCACGCCAAAGGCCGGACGGCGCACGGCCGCCGCCCGCAAGACGGCCGAGAGCGCAAAGGCGGCGACGCCCAGCCGCGCCAGCGAGCCGACGACCAGCGCACCTTTGGCGCCGAGCAGGCCCGGCATCAAGCTGCCCTCGGTGATCCAGTTGGCGGCCGAGACCCCCAAAAAGGTCAGCAGGCCAAAGGCCAAAAAGAGCGGCCACAAGCGCAAGCGGCTGGCCCCGAGGCGCTGCCCGATGAAGACGCCGACGACCGCCCCCAAGATCGCGGCGTAGTTGCCGGCCTCGCTCGCCACCTGCACGGTCGCGGCGAAGGCCGCGAAGCCCATGACGAAGGCGCGCACCCAGGTGGCCGGTCGCGTCCACACGCGCGGGCGCCCCTGCTCTTTTGCCGCGCTCCGGCTCATGCCGCCACCTCCGAGACCATCTTTTGGACGTGCGCGCGCCCGTAGACCTGGCCGCCGCGGCGGTCGAGGACCAGCACGCGCGAGCGCGGACCTTCGAGGGCCTTGATCACCTCGACCACGTCTTCGAGGGCGCTGGATCCGGCGCCACGCGCCTCGCGTTGGGACCAGCGCGCCCACCACTGGCTCGGTCGCGCCGGCTCGATGCCGTCGGTGCAGACGATGAACTCGATCTCCCCGCCGCGACCGTCAAAGGCGCCGAGCACTCGCTCCATCCAGGGCCCGGGCGTCGAGGGCACAAAAACCACGGCGCGGCGCTCTCCGGTCGGCGAGACGCGGCGCAAGAAGTTGCCCAGGTCGCGGCCGCCGGCCTCACCGGGCGCGTGCGCCGAGTTGGCCAGCAAGTCCAAGGCGCGATCCGAGTCCTCGGCGTCGCGCTCGCTCCCGTCGGCACCGAGCACCCAGTCCTCGCCGAGGGCGCCCGCATCGACGGCCGCGCGGGCCGCCCCGGCCGCCGGCTCGTCGCGCGCGTCGGTCACCAGGTAGGCGACGGCGTGACGCGCCGGGCTCAGCGCGCGCTCGGGCGTACGCACCACCAGCTCGCGGGTGCGCGCGAAGATCTTCCACAAGACGAAGCGCAGCGGATCGCCCGGGACGTAGGGGCGCAAGTCCAGCGGCGAGCCCTCGGCCGGTCCTTCGGGGTGGGCAAAGTCGTCACCGCCGGCCACCCCGCGCACCACCTCGATGCGATCGAGGGCGCCGACATTGGGGACGAAGCGCAGCTTGCGATCTTGGGCCATCTCGAAGCGCAAGCGACAAAAGCCGAGCACGTCGCCGATGTCGAAGCGCCGCACCAAGCGCGGGTAGACGCCGCGCCTTTGCACCCTCACCCACTCTTCGAGCTTGGGGCCGCGCGCTTCGAGGCGCAGCTCACAGGCCGGCTCGACCCAGCTCCACTCGACCGAGATCAAGGGCAACCATCGGCGTCGCCACTGCGCGTAGCCGCTGCGGATCCAGGTCTCGCACTCGCCTTCGATCACCCCGCGCGCGTCGGCGGCCGGCGGTCGAAAGCGGACCAGTGAAGCGGCGGTCCAGGTCCCGATCAAGGCCATGCCCACCAACAACAAGGCGCTCGCCCCGATCACCAACAAGACCAAGTCGAGACGATCGAGGCCGTAGTGAAAGAGCGCCCAAGCACCGCCGAGGCCCGCGACCATGCCCGCGAAGGTCAGCGGAAAGCGGTCGCGCAGCCAGCCGAGGCCGCGTCCGATCTTCGCCAGCGCGCGCGGAGTCTTCATCGGACGCCGCAGCCTCCCTCGCCACCCTTGTCTTGCTCTTCGGGCGGGAAGAAAGGCGGCGGCGCGAGCACGATCTTGGGCCCCTCGGCCTCGTCGTCGTCGGCACAAGAGACGCGGCGAAAGACCGTGGGGTCGTTCACCGCGCGACCGCCATCGTTGTTGACGCTTTGAAACTCCTGCAGGTCGGGGTCGATGGAGCCCGAGAAGTTGTCGAGGTTGTAGCCCATGCGAAAAGAGCCGCAGCGCTCTTCGTCCATGCGCCAGTCCCCGATCCCACCGAAGGCGATGAAGCCCTCGCTGTGGGTCCCCATCGCCTCCATCGAGATCACGTACTCGAGCTGTCCGGCGCACGCCGGCGGCTCGGGGTGGGACTTGTCGGCGTACCAGGTGTGATTGACGATCGTCCCTTTGAGCTCGGTCTCGCTGCCTTCGACGCGCTCGATGTTGAGCGTGAAAATCGTCCAGTCTTGGTGACGCTCGTCGAAGTCGTGGCTCTTCCAGGTGCCGGTCACGGCGTCGCGGCAGGTCGCGGGGGGCGGCAGTCGAGCGCGCTGCTCGGCGACGGTGGCCGGCGCACGACTCGGCAGCAAGCTCGTGCCGGCGGCCAGTCCCGCGACGAGCACACGCGCGCGCCAGGGGCGAAAGCGGCGAGAAGCTGGAGTCGAAGCGCGCATGGGGCTCGAAGGCGAAGGCCGGGCTCGAACAAAGAACATCAAAACGGTCGGAAGTTCCGGGGGATTCGGGGCGCCGTATTCGAGGAGGCCGGAGCCCGATTGTGCCCCCTGGGGCCGCGAGGGGCCACCGCTGCAACGGACCTTGGCCGCGAAGGATTCCGCCCGCCAGCTCGCGGCGCGTAACCACGGCCGTGACCGACGCGGCGCGAGGCGCCCGCGGCCCGCGAGGGCG
>JAUIJR010000341.1 GCA_030431075.1 Polyangia bacterium
ACCGCCAAGAAGCCGGCCAAGAAGAAATAAGCCGACTTCGCGCATCTAGCGCACCGAAGCCGCCGCGCCTCGAGCACGGCGGCTTCGTCGCGACTGGCGCCCGCGACGGGTTCAGTCGTCGAAGGCTAGCGCCCGCGCGAAGCGTCGAAGATTGGCGTGCGCTTGCGGGCCCGAGAACCAGACGCGGACGGGCGCCTCACGCGCTTCGAGCTCGTAGGCCAGCTGGTCCGCGAAACTCGGGCGAAGCTCCCCGTCGATCCGTAGCCACACCGCCGGCGAGACCTCGGCCGCGCGGTCGTGGCGCGAACTGACCAGGACCTCGACGCCGCAATCGGCGCCGACCGCGGCCGCATCGACGTCCGTCCACAGCCCCTCGGGTGCCCAGAAAAACTGCTCCAGCTCTGCGCGATGCGCGCTGACGAAGTTGGCGAGCCGCTGTCGACTCAGCTGCCCCGTCGAGAAGCTCGGCGGCGTCCGAAGTACGACGGCGCTCGCGCCCGCGGCCTCGGCCGCGGCCTGCGTCACCGACCAGGCCTGCTCGACACCCGCACATTCGCGAAGGTGTCCGAACTCCGACTCACCGAGCTTGCGGCTCGCGCGAGCGGCGAAGCCATCCGAGCGCACGTGGGTGAGGTAGTGCCAGCCGTACAAGGCGATCTTGGCCTCGGGGTGCGCTAAGCGCGCGCGCTCCCCCAGGCGCTGGGCCGCGGCGACGCGCGGCATGTTGGCCAAGGTGTTGCGAAAGACGAGCCACGTGAGGGGATCGCTCGTGCGCGCGTGGTCCAGGGCGCGCGGATCGTCGAGGATCACACCGAGTTCGAAGGGGCTCGACACAGGCCCGGGAAGCTAACCGATCCGGGCAGCGGTGCAAAGCGCGGTCGCTGCCTTTAGGCTGCGCCGCGGTGCGAAACATCCGCCAGCACGTCAACCCCCTCGGGTTGTACTACCAGCAGCCTCGGGCCCAACCCGCGCGCGCGCCGGAGCGCCTGTCGGGTGCACCCGTGGAAGTCGAGCTCGGCTGCGCCGACGCGAAATTCAGCTTCGACTTTGCGCGGGCGCGCCCCGACTGTTTCGTGGTCGGTCTCGAGATCCGTGAGGCCTGGGTGGAGCGCAACCAACAACGAGCCGCACGCGAAGAGCTCGACAACCTGCACTTTGGCTACGTGAACATGAACGTCGACCTCGACCGGGTGTTCGCCCCGAAGAGTGTCGACCGCTTCCACATCTTGTTTCCGGATCCCTGGTTCAAGGCCCGCCACCAAAAGCGGCGCGTGGTCGAGCTGCCGCTGCTCGAAACCTTGACGCGCCAACTCAAAGCGGGCGGCGAGATCCACTACGCGAGCGACATCTTCGAGCTGACCATGCACGCGATGGCCGAGTTCGAAGATCCAAGCGCGCGCGCGCTGGGCTTGCACAACATCGTCGAGCCGTGGAGCTTCGCCCGCGAAAATCCCGTGCCGCACACGAGCCGGCGCGAAGACACGACGCACGAACGCGGGCAACGCGTGTGGCGGGTCCGCTACCGCAAGAGCGCCGAAGTGTAGGAGGCCAAGCCCCGCCGCAGCCCGCTAGCCCTCGGGCAGGGGGGCGTCCGCCGCCTCGAAGTTGCGCAACATGCTTTGCAAGGGCGGTGGCGGCAGGGCGTCGTCCAAGCCGGCGCAGCGCCGATGCCCGGCGGCCGCTTCGGCCAAGCGGCCCTCGGGCGGCAGTGCGTCCAGCTGTTCGACCACGGCCTGGGTGCAGGTGCAGTAGCCCGGGCCCGAGTCGAACACGCTGCTTTGCCCGCAGCGTTGCGCTTGTTGGACGACCAACCATTCGTCGAAGCGATCGAGACAGTCCAAGCCGGGATACTCCGTGGCCCAGACGCAGCCGCACAGATCTTCGTCGCGCTCGAGGTCCATGCCCTCGCCGCAGATCGCCGCCATGTACGTGTCGCGCTCGCGCGCCGCCTTGTCGTGCGCTTCGGCCCCCGACATCACCGAGGCACGCACGCGCGGCAAGACGATCGCGCCGAGGATCAAGCAGACGGGCACGGCGATGGCCAAGCCGATCAGCATGCCCCGGCCGCGCGAGCGCGGGGCCTCGTCCAGATCCGCCAAAAAGGGCATGCACCCGCAGTGTAGAGCCTTCGCGTCGCGGCGCCCGCGAACGCGAGTGGTGCGCGCGCCTTACGGACCGTCCGCGCGGCAATTCACACCGCAGCCGCGGCCCAAATGCCCCAGATCCGGCCCAAAACGGCCTCGAGGGATCTTTTTCGCACTTGTCCCCGTGCACCCGCGCAAGCCATACTCCCCGACGATCATGTCCCGCGCTCGCTCGAACCGCGCCATCATTTCGACCCTTTGTGCGCTCAGCGTCGCTTGGCCCCTTCAGGCCGCGGCCCAGGACCCGGCGGCTGCCGAAGCGCCGGCCGAAGAGGCCCCCGCCGAGGGCGACGCCGAAGAGGCCCCCGCCGAGGGCGAAGAGGCCCCGAGCGACGAAGAAGGCGCGGAGGCAGCTCCCGAGCTGCCCGACTGCGAGCCAGCCGACGCCGAGGGCGAGGGCGAAGAAGGCGAAGACGCCGAGGGCGAGGGCGAAGAAGGTGAAGACGCCGAAGGCGAAGACGCCGAAGGCGAAGACGCCATGGCGCGCACCGAGTGCAAAGAACCCGAGCCTGAGCCCGAGCCCGAGCCCGAGCCCGAGCCTGAACCGGAGCCGGAGCCGGAGCCCGTGGTCGAAGAGGAGCCCGCCGCTCCCGAAGGTCCGGTGCGTCCCGACGAGCCCCGGATCGCCGACAAGCCCTACACGGGTAAGGGTCTGATCATCGCGGGCGCGACGACCACCGGCGTGGGCGTGGCCTTCTTGGCGACCTCGATCGTCTTGACCAAGTGCGACCCCGCAGGTGCGCTGGCGTGCCGCTACGGCGAGCAGCGCACCTTGTTGGTGCCCTCGGCCGTGGCCGTCACCGGCTTGGGCGTCACCTTGCTGACCGTCGGCTTCATCAAGCGCGCCCGCTACAAGCGCTGGCAAGAGTGGACGCCCGGCCAGCAAGCCGTGCTCGTCCCCGCCGTCACGCGTGACCACGTCGGCTTCAGCTACAGCGCCCGCTTCTAGGGTTGCCGCCGCTCAGCGTCGCTGCTGAAGCACGGCCGAGATCAAGGACTCGATCAGCTCGAGCTCCTTGGGTTCGGCGCGCGCGAGCTGGCGAGAGATCCGTTGGCGCGCAGCCGCATCACCCCTCGCCGGCTCGGGTCCGTCGGGGAGCAGCTCTGCGAGCCGGACGCCCAGGCCCTGGGACACCCGCAGCAATGTGCGAAGTCCCGGACTGGTGTAGCGGCCATTCTCGAGCCGGGAGATCACGTCCGGGCCGACACCGGCAACGCGACCGCAGGCGTCTTGGGTCAGCCCGCGGCGCTCTCTCAAGATCCGCAGCCGCCGACCGAGCGCGAGCATGTAGGCGCTGCGTTCGTTGCCCTTGGGCGAGGCTTTCACGCGGGGGCTCCTTCGAGCTCGAGCGCGCGTAGCTCCAGCTGACGGATCCGGTCACGCAAGGCCGCGGCCTCTTCGAAGCGCAGATCCTGGGCCGCGGCCTTCATCTCCTTTTTGAGCTTGGCCACCCGCTTGGCGATCCCCTTCGGATCCAAGCTGGCGTCCTCGTCCAGGGCTGCGAGCTCGTCGGCGACCGCACGGGCGCTCCCGCCTCGAACGCGCGGGGCGTCCTCTTTGGCCTCGATCTCGATCGGGTTCAACGCGGCGACCACGGTCTGCGGGATGATGCCGTGCGCTTCGTTGTACTCGGCTTGGGCCTCTCGGCGCCGGGCCGTCTCATCGAGGGTCGCGCGCATCGAGTCGGTGATTCGATCCGCGTACATGATGACGCGGCCTTCGACGTTTCGCGCCGCGCGCCCCGAGGTCTGCAGCAAGCTGCGACGCGCCCGCAAGAAGCCCTCTTTGTCGGCGTCCAAGATCGCCACCAAGCTGACCTCGGGGATGTCCAAACCCTCGCGCAGCAGGTTGATGCCGACCAGGACATCGTACTCGCCGCGGCGCAGATCCAAGATGAGCTCGGTGCGCTCGAGGGTGTCGATGTCCGAGTGCAGGTAGCGCACGCGGACGCCGAGGTCCGCGTAGTACTCGGTGAGGTCCTCGGCCATGCGCTTGGTCAGCGTCGTCACGAGCACCCGCTCCTTGCGCTCGGCCCGGATCCGGATCTCGTCGAGCAGGTCGTCCACCTGGCCATGGATCGGCCGGATCTCGATCTCCGGATCCAAGAGCCCCGTCGGCCGGATGATCTGCTCGACGACCACACCCTCGGTCTTCCGCAGCTCGTAGTCGCCAGGCGTCGCGCTGAGGTGCAACACCTGCGGGGTTCGTTCCTCCCACTCTTCGAAGCTCAGTGGGCGGTTGTCGAGGGCCGAAGGCAGGCGAAAACCATGGTCCACCAGGGTCTGCTTGCGGCTTCGGTCGCCGCGCAGCATCGAACCCACCTGCGGGATGGTCACGTGGGACTCGTCGACGACGACCAGGAAGTCGTCGGGGAAGTAGTCGAGCAAGGTCGGCGGCGGCTGGCCCGGCCCACGCCCCGAAAGGTGCCGCGAGTAGTTCTCGACACCCGCGCAACGGCCCATCTGCTCGAGCATCTCGAGGTCGAACATGGTGCGCTGTTCGAGGCGCTGCGCTTCGAGTAGCTGCCCGGCTGCGCGCTGCTCGGTCAGCCGCTCGCGCAGCTCGACGCGAATGGTCTCGATCGCGCGGCGCAAGGTCGACGCTGGCGTCACGTAGTGGCTCGCGGGAAAGATGGTCACGCGCGACATCGGTCCCAAGCTCGTGCCGCGCAGCGGATCGATCTCGTGGATGCCTTCGATCTCGTCGCCGAAAAACTCGATGCGAACGGCCCGCGAGTCTTCGTAGGCGGGGAAGACCTCGACGATGTCGCCGCGCACGCGAAAGGTGCCGCGGTGAAAGTCGAGGTCGTTGCGCTCGTACTGCATCGAGATCAAGCGGCGCAGGAGCTGGTCGCGCTCGAGGGTGTCCCCGACGGCGAGCGGCGCCACCATGCCGTAGTAGGCCTCGGCCGAGCCGATGCCGAAGATGCAGGACACGGAGGCGACGATGATCACGTCGCGGCGGCTCAATAGCGAGTAGGTCGCCGAGTGCCGCATGCGATCGATCTGCTCGTTGATGTTCGAGTCCTTCTCGATGTAGGTGTCGGTCGAAGGCACGTAGGCCTCCGGCTGGTAGTAGTCGTAGTAGCTGACGAAGTACTCGACGGCGTTTTTGGGGAAGAGCTTTTTGAACTCGCCGTAGAGCTGCGCGGCCAGGGTCTTGTTGTGCGCCAAGATCAGCGTGGGGCGCTGCACCTGCGAGATGACGTTGGCGACCGTAAAGGTCTTGCCCGAGCCGGTGATCCCCAGCAGCACTTGATGCGCCTCTTCGCGGCGAAGGCCGGCCACGAGCTCCTCGATCGCCTGCGGCTGACTGCCCTTGGGCGCCATCTCGGTCACGAGCTCGAAGGGGCGATCGGCGAAGAGCTGGGGTCGGATCACGTCCTTGGGGTCCCAGTCCTCTCCCCAGGCCTCGGCCGGTCGCTTCGATGCGGGCGCGTTCACGGGGGCAAGCTAGCGCCTTCGGGGGCCGCTGCCCATGGCCGCGGCGGCGCTGGCCTCGCGTCTCCTGACCGAGGGTGTCAGGATGCCCGGGCATGCGCGAGCCCGCCGCCTTGTACGCGATCTTGGACCTCCCGCACGCGGGCCAGGTGGCACCTCGCCTCGCGGCCGCGGCCTTAGCTCGCTCGGGTGCCGCGTGGCTGCAGCTGCGCATCAAGGACCCCGGTTTACGTGCCGAGCTCGACCCGGCCTTCATCGACGACATCTGGCGGGCGCTCGGCGACAGCCCGACGCAGCTCGTGATCAACGACGACCCCGACTTGCTCGAGCGCGTCGCGGCCTCGCGTGC
>JAUIJR010000342.1 GCA_030431075.1 Polyangia bacterium
GCTGTAGTTCGGCGAGGTCGCTCTCGAAAAGGCTCTGTACGTTCAGGGAGTCTTCGAGAAGCTTCTCCTCCGACGTCCCGCTGAGAAACTCCGAAAGCAAGTGACTTGTGAGCTTCTTGAGCAGCCATGGTAGGCCCTGAGAGTACTCTCGGATCCGCGTCCGTAGGTCGTTTGAGATCTTCTGTCCCGATGCCTTGGAGAGTCGAGAGACAACCAGGCCCACGTCGGGTGGGCCGAACGGATCGATCTGAATGACCGTCGCTGCCTGTCGGATGTCGTCTCTGAGTTGATAAGGGTGCTTCTCGGTCCAGCCGACGAGGTCAGTTTTCCAGGCGAACCCGAGTATGAAAGGTCGGCTCAGCCCGCTGAGCGCGAGCGCGAGGTTCCGAAACTCTCGGGTGAGTTCACTGTCACGGAACACATTTTCGAACTGATCGAAGAAGAGCAGGACGGGTCCTCGTCGCTGTTTCCAGGCAGCTCGGTCGAGCGTGTCGAGGGCGCTTGAGATGCTTCCAAACGCCGCTTGGCTGGGAAGTCGTAGTACACCGGCGCCCTGGGCCGCGGTTGCTGCTTCCCTCAAAGCAGCGGTTACGTACTCGGGCCCATCAGCGGTACGGGAGTCCAGGACGAGGGCGACGCCGTTCGCGGCCGTGGCAAGCTTGCCAAGGCGCAGGGCCAGGGAACTCTTGCCCCAACCGGATTGTGCATTGAGGACGACTACTTGCGCACGCGCACTGGAGGCCTCCAGAAGCTGCCGCAGCTCTCGCACTTGCTTCTTGCGGCCGACGAAATAGGCCGGGCTGGCGGGAAGCTGATACTCGAAGTCAGAACCACTCCCGGCGACATCGACGATCATCGGCGCTGGTCGCTCGGCAACCGTTGGAACAGTTCCGATCGTGCTGACGCCAAGCTGCCTTGAGTAGGGGCTGTGCTCAAGTGCCCTAAGTACGGGCTTGGGCACGACCTCGCCGGGGCGCGCCCATACCACGACACTTGTCGGAAGCCTAGTGGTCTCATCCAGTTGCTTCGCCGCTCCGAAGATTCCTTCTTCTGCGATGACGATCGCAAGATCCGACGCAATCCCAATGGAGGTCGGTTTGGCGGGGACCCAGTCAAGTTGGGATGCAAGCTCCCCGAGCTCAGTCGCCGTAATGAGCCTGAATCGCTTGTCCTCCTTCTGGATGTTTCGGGCGAGCTCCTGGCCTTCGGAGGTCATTCGCGGCAGGGCCACAAACCACCCATGGAGGACGTCCTGGTTCAGGCGTTCCGCGCATAGCTTCCCGTAGAACGCCGCAAGTGCTTTTGCTGCGATGTTTGTCGAGTATGCCTTGCACTCGGCGATGGCGTTCTCGCCGGTGAGCTTCATCGTTGCAGTGACGTCCAGTTCGATGCCGTTGGCGCGGACATTGAGGTCTTCGGTGTGGGGTGTCTCGCAGCCATAGTGCTCGAACACCCTTGCCATGAACCGCTCGAACAGGTGTCCTTTCTTTGAGTTCTGCTCAGCCTCTGACTTCCCATTGGCTACCGGGAGCAGCGTGGGAGGGGCGAGATTGAAGTCTGGGACAGTCATTGCCTTCGATCTGTTCAGAGGATACATGATCGGCGGCTCGATGGGATTCGGATCGTGCGGGTGTGGGATGGTGGCAAGCCGCGGCCAACGTTGGTTCGGTGGCGGGGGTTCCAGCACGAGCTTCCTGCTGTCGGACCCCGTGGCCTGAACAATCTCGGGCAAGGCTGGCAGGGAGGCGGGCCGCGAGAACCCGTTCGCCTTGCCGCAGAGACCCCGCTTCGCCCACGGTCATTCGTCCACGGCTCATGGTGGAGTAGGACGTGCGCGAGTGGCGGCCAGCCGCATCTACGTCAGTCGGGGCGTTGGCGGAGGCCTACATCGTGGAGGCGTGGGCCGTTCGTCCGCCCAGCCGAAGTTCGTACCGTGGGAGCTCAGAGTATTGATCGGCCCGTCTACGCCGGAAGCTCAACTGCCGTGCGTGCCGCGCGACACACAACTGCTTTGGAAGCTGCGCCGCCGCTACGCCGCCGGAGCCGCCTGCGGCCCGCGGATCAACACCCCCGGCCGCGCCCCGGTCGCCTTCCCATCCCGGAACACCACCTCGCCCTTACAGATCGTGTAGCGGTACCCATCGGCCCGCTGCACCAGCCTCCGCGCGCCCGTGGGCAGGTCATGCACCATCTCCGGCGGGTGCAGCTTCAACCCATCCATGTCGATGACGTTGATGTCCGCGCGGTACCCCGGCGCGAGCCTTCCGCGGTCTTTCAGCCCGTAGGCGTCCGCCGTATCCGAGGTCTGCGTCTTCACGATGTACTCCAGCGGAATCTTGTCGCCGCGGGTGCGGTCGCGGACCCAGTGTTGGAGCATGAAGGATTGGATGCTCGCGTCGCAGATGACGCCGCAGTGGGCGCCGCCGTCGCCTAGGCCGAGGCGCGTGCGGGGGTGGGTGATCAGCGAGTGCAGCGCGTCCATGTTTGCGTGGCTGTAGTTGAAGATCGGGAAGTAGATGATCCCTTTCCCGTCGTTCTCCATCAGCCAGTCCCATGCGATCTCGCGCGGGTTCCGGTTCTCTTTTTCGGCCAGCGCCGCCGCCGAGGTCGAAGGACCCGGCTCGTAGTTCGGCGGCGACCCCAGCCGGTACATCTTCGTGAAGGAGCCCATGATGAAGTCCTCGAACTCCCCCATGGAGAAGGGCTTCTCGTTGATGATCTTCTCGCGCATCCCCGGCTCGCGCAGCTTGGCCAGCCGCTCTTCGATCGGCAGGTGATGCAGCGGCATGTAGCTCGGGTACAAGAGGAAGGGGTGGGCCGTCCCCGCCCAGCTCATCAAGATGCCGTTCGGGCGGCCCGCGATCTGGGCAAAGATCGGCGCATCTGGATTCTCGTCGAGCAGCTTTAGGAGGTCACGCCACAGCTCCGGCTTCTCGTCGGTTTGCAGGAGGTTGAAGGACACCGTCACCCCCATCTTGCTCGCGACTTCCTTCATCCACTTGAACTCGTCCGCCATGTCCACGTGGTTCGAGGTCATCTGGAACACCCCGCGGCCCGCGTCCTCGAGCCCCTTCGCCAAGCCAAACACCTCGGCCTCTTCGGCGAAGGTGCCCGGCACATACTCGCCGTCGATGCCTTTGTGGATCAGCGTGCGCGAGGTCGAAAAGCCCAGGGCGCCGGCTTCGATGCCCTCTTTGACGATCGCCGCCATCCGCTCGATGTCCTCGGGGGAGGGGGCTTCGTTCTTCGCGCCGCGGCGGCCCATCACGTAGCCACGGACCGCGCCGTGGGGGACCTGCGTCGCCACATCGATCGCGCGGGGGGTCTTCTCGAGTGCGTCCAGGTACTCGGGGAAGGTCTCCCAGGCCCACTGCATGCCCTCGGTCATCGCCGCGCCGGGGATGTCCTCGACGCCTTCCATCAAGCCGATCAGCCACTTGCGATCCTCTTCGCGGACCGGGGCGAAGCCCACCCCGCAGTTGCCCATCACCACCGTCGTCACCCCGTGCCAGCCCGAGGGCGAGACCTCGGGGTCCCAGGTGCACTGCGCGTCGTAGTGCGTGTGGATGTCGACCCAGCCCGGCGTCACCACCATGCCCTTGGCGTCGATGGTCTGCGCGGCCGTCGCCTCGGCCGGGATCTCACCGACCGCGGCCAGAACACCGTCTTTGACGGCCAGGTCACCGACGTAGGGCGCGCGCCCCGTTCCGTCGACGAGGGTGCCTCCACGGATCAACAAGTCGAACTGCGACACGGCCCAAGCGTACCGAAAACACGCGCCAGGGGTCAGCGTGTGACGCGCGTGTGCTGTGTGGCGCGCGCCGTGGGCGTTTTGGCTCGTGGCGGGGTGCGCCGTGGGGGGCACTCGCGGGCACGAGACAGGGGGCGTAGACTCCGGAGGTCTTGTCGACCCTCGACGGAAACCCACGCCCGCCTCAGCCCGGCGCCTCTGGCACCGAGGCCGTGCGCGAGGGCAGCACGCTGCCTTACGGCGAGCGGGACAAGCAGCGCGACGCCAAGGTCAAAGACGAAGCCGAGGGCTGGCACCCCGCGCCCGAAGGCGAGCGCACGCCGCCTTCGCCCAGCTCTTCGGCCTCGAGCTGGGTGGGCCCGGCTGGCTCCGAAGAGGTGCAGCGCGAGCACACCCCGTACCCGAGCCTCGACGAGGACGCCAAGGGCATCGTGCTCACCTTGGGCTGGATCGAGCAGGTGCTGCAGCTCAGCTTTGGCCGTGAGGTCAACGTGCGCGTGGCCGGGGTCGGCAAGCAGTGGAAGCTGCGCCTGACCGAGGCCCAGATCGTCGACATCGTCTCCTCGCTCGCCCACTACGTGCGCGCGGCCATGCCCCACGGCGGCACCTTGACCGTGCACGCCATGCCCCTCGACGTGAAGTCGGCCGAAGAGCAAGCCCGCTTGGGCCTCGCCGCCGGCAAGTACATCTTCATGGGCATCAGCCACACCGCCTCCGACGGTGCGGCCGCCGACTCCAGCGGCGAGCGCCCCGTTCGCGCCCGCGTCGGCCTCGACACCGTCTACCGCATCGTCAACGAGCTCGGCGGCGCCCTGAGTGTCGACCGCAAAGCGCAGGGCATGACGGCGATGAACATGTATCTGCCGCGGATCGAGTAGGGGCGGGCGACGGGGGCTGAGGCTGCCTAGCTCTCCGACCCGTAGCTCACCCGCGACAACCTCAGCGCCGTCCGGAACACCTCGGGCTTGTAGATCGAGGTGCCCATCAACATGCGCACGCAGTCCTGCAGGCCTTCGGTGATCGCCGGATGCGGGTGGAAAAGCTCGGCCAAGGCGGTGGCGGAGATGCCTTGTTGGATCATCAGGGCCACGGCCTCGAGCGAGGTGCTCGCGTGGGCACCCAGCGCGCGCATCCCCAAGATGCGCATGTGCTCGTCGTCGGTGACCAGCAGCTTCACGAAGCCCTCGGGCGCGCGCATGGCGATGGCGCGGTTCACCAGCGAGTAGTCGTAGACGGCGACTCGGTACGGGATCTTTTGGGCCTGGGCTTGCTGCTCGTTGAGCCCGATGGCGGCCACCTCGGGATCCAAGAACATGATCGTCGAGAGGTTCGAGTAGCTCAGCGGGGGGCCGTCGTAGCCGCAGATCAGCTCGGCCGCGCGCCGGCCCTCGATCTCGCCCACGTTCACCAGCGCCATGTCCATCGTCACGTCACCGCAAGCGTAGATGTGGGGCACCGAGGTGCGCGTGTCCTCGTCCACGATGTAGCCGCGCTCGTTCATCTCGACCCCGGCCTTGTCCAGCTGCAAGCTGTCCGTGTTCGGGATGCGGCCGATCGAGATCATCGCCTTGTCGACGGTGATCGTCTCGCAGCCGCCCGTGTGGTGCTCGATCGTGTACTGCGCTTGGCCGCTCTCGGTGCGGCACATCTTGATCAGCTTCGCGCGCTGGTGGACCGTCACGCCCTTTTTTTCGAGGTTCGTCGCGCACACCCGGGCCACGTCCGCGTCCTCGAAGGGCAAGATGCGCTCCGCCCGGTCGATCATGTAGACCTTCGTGCGGCCGAAGTTGGCGAGGATGGTCGCAAACTCGCAGCCCACCACGCCCGCGCCCAAGATCACCATGCTGCGCGGAAACTCGCGCATCTCCCCGATGTGGTCCGAGGTCATGATGACCTGGCCGTCCACGTCGAGGCCGTCGAGCTTACGGGGGCGCGAGCCCGTGGCGATGATGAAGTGGTCCGCCGTGATGCGGCGCCGGCCCGTGCCCTCGACCTCGAGCACCTCGAGGGTGTGAGGGTCCAAAAAGCGGGCCGTGCCGTTGATGCGACGCACCGAGCCTTTGTGGTCTTGGTCGGGGCGGACCTTGGCCACCGCCTCGAGCTGCCGCTCGAGCTGCTGGGTCTTTTCGGCCGTGGCCTGCTTGACCGTGTTCATCACCTG
>JAUIJR010000343.1 GCA_030431075.1 Polyangia bacterium
TCGCGCAGGACCCGGATGTCGAAGATGGCGAGCTCGTCGCCCAGCTTCCCGATCTTCCCCACGCGAGGCGCGATGCGACCGTCGGCGCGCGCGCACAACTCGGCGGCCAAGAGATGCCGCGGGGTATAGGCCGCGTCGGCACCGGCCAAGATGAGCGGGTGCCTGTGCGCCGGCGACGAAACCAGGGCGACGACGGGCCCTTCGAAGCCCTGGCCACGCACGCCGAGGATCATGGCCGCGTCTTCGTCGTCGGGTCCGTTGGTGATGATGGCGCTGGCCTTGGCGAAGGCGGCGATGGTCTCGGCGTCGGCGGCCGTTCCGTACATCACGTTGACCCCGCGACGAAAGAGCGTGCGGGCGGTGCCTTCGTCCTCTTCGAAGACCACCGGCTCGAGGCCGGCCGCGTCGAGCTCGTCGAGCAGGCGCCCGATGGCCGCGCCGTGCCGGTTCAACAAGATGCGGCCCTCGAGGGCCGAGGCGGTGAGCCCGGGGATGCGGCCTTCGAAGCGCTCCTCGAAAAAGGGGATCAAGTAGATGGGAAAGACGGCGACGACCATCAAGACCCCCGCGAACTGAACGAAGATCACCAGCACCCACATCAAGGGGTGCGTCCACTTCGCGTCGCTGCCGTAGCCCGTCGTGGTGAGGGTCTCGGCCGCCCAGCCCACCGACTCCCAAAAGCCGCGGACCTCGCCCTCGAGCAGGCGCATCCCCACCATGTAGAGCGTCCCGAACAACAGCATGCTCAGCGGGAGTGCCGCAAAGAAGAACAGAAGTCTGCGTTCGGAGCGCTTGAGCGCCACGTCGGCAGGATACATCCCCCGGGGTGTGAGCTGCTATCGTCGCGGCATGAAGCTGCGCATTGCGCTCCTGATCGCCGCGACCTCCCTCGCCCCCAGCTGGGGCTGCAGCGGCGAGGGCGATGAGGAGAGCTCGAGCGGCAGCGCGGATGCGTCGAGCGCGTCCGCGACTGCGACCAGCGAGGACGCGAGCGGCGGCGAGGCCGAAGGCTCGAGCGAGTCCACCGAAGAGGAGACGGGCGAGCCCCCGGGCGCCGAATACGGACCTTGCGAGTCCATCGTCGACTGCCCCGAGGGCATGCTCTACGTCTGCTTGCAAGACGTGACCGAAGGCGCGGTATGTGCACCCGGGTGCATGGAGCACGCCGACTGCCCGCCGCCCCCACCGGGCGGCAGCCTCCCGCCCGTGTGCACCTTGGTCGATGACCGCACGCGCTGCGCGATCTTGGGCTGCCAAAGCGACGAGGACTGCCCAACCGGCATGAGCTGCCACATCGAAGGCCCCAACTGGTGCCACTGGCCCTTTTGAGGGCGCAATAAAAAACGCCGCCCCACTCCCACCAAGGGGAAGAGGGGCGGCGGCGCGACTCGGCCCGTGCCCACCATTGGGCACGGAGCGAAGCTTAGATGAAAGGGGCGTCCCAGCTGAGCTCGATGAGCTCGGGCACGAAGCTCATCTTGATGGTGATGAGCGATTCGTGATGACGTCCTCGGTTGTTGTAGAGGATCGTCTCGTCGAGTCGGAGGACCTCGCCGTCGAGGAACTCGCCGTCCTCGAAGGTGAGCTTCTTGGTCGGTCCGCTGGTGTCGACGATGGCTCCCTCGTCGTTGTAGACGGGGTCGGCGGCCATGGCGGTGGCCGAGCTGCCGAAGGTGGTGCCGAGGGTCAAAGCGGTGATGGTGGTGATGAAGAGCTTTCGCATGGTGACTCCTTTCGCTGGGCTCGGTGGGTTCGACGGAGGCACCCCTTCGATCGTCACCCGCTTTACGGCCGCTTGAGCTAGGCAAAGGCGCGGGGGGTCGATCCACCCGCATCGACGCCCAAAGAAAAAGGGATCGTGGCAAAACGCCACGATCCCCTGCTCTTGCGCCTGTGCTTCGTTCTACGCGGCGCGAATGGCGATCTTCTTCGGAAGCAAGGCCTCGCGCTTGGGGATCCGGACGCTGAGCACGCCGGCTTCGAAGCTCGCCTCGACCTGCTCGAGATCGGCGGCCTCGGGCAGCTTGAAGCGGCGCTCGTAGCGACGCGGCCCTTCGCTCACGAGCTCGAGCTCGCGCGCCTTCGCCGTGAGCTCTACGCCCTCACGAGACTGGCCGGGAAGCTCGACCACCAACAGGTAGTCGCGCTCGCCTTCGAAGACATCGGTGGCCGGGCGCAGAGAGTTGCGCGCGCCGGTGGGGGTTTCGGATTCGTGCTTCATCTTCGTTCTCCTGTGGATGTCGCGCGTCGGCCTCAGGCCGCGAGCTGGATCTTGCGTGGGGCTTGCTCCGCCTTGCGCGGGAGCGTGAGGGTCAAGCGGCCGTCCTCGAAGCTGGCCTCGATGGCCTCGGCGTCGACCTCTTCGGGGAGGCGCCAGCTTCGCTCGAAGGCGAAGTCCTTGCGCTCTCGATGCAGGGCCGTGTAGCCCTCGGGCAGCTCGAGCTCGCGCTGCGCACGTAGGGTCAAGACGCCTTGCGCGAGCTCGATGTCGATGCCCTCGCGCTGCATGCCGGGGAGGTCGACCTCGAGTTTCCAGCCTTCGTCGCCGCGGGTGATGCTCACGCCGCTGGAGGGCGCGACGCTGCGTGGCGAGAGGGCCCCGTCGAAGCCGAAGAGGCGGTTGAACTGGTCGAACCAGCGATCGATTTGCGGATCGAGATGGAAGGTGGACATGGTCTTTCCTCGTCGTTGGGGTGCAAGAGACCGGCCGCGCGGATCTTCGCGGTGGTCTTCGACCCTGGCGCGGGCCTCATGCCCGGCTTGGGTCACTGGAATCCAGCCAAGGACTCTCCTCGCGGGGGTCCGTTGCGGCGGGACGGCGACAACCTGATCCTCTCGTCGAGGGCGTCAACCCCCGCGTCAAAAATTCATGGCGCAGCCGCTGCGCCCGGACCGCCGTGCCGCCTTCGCCCTCAGACGGCGCTCGGCGCGGGACCCGGCTCGACGGCGTCGATCAGGTCGCGCTCCAGGCGTTGCCCCGGCCAAAGCGCCGCGTTGCGAACCCGCACGCCCGCGCCCACCTGCGCGCCGGCCCCGATCTGCGCGTAGGGCCCCAAGACGGCCCCCGCCTCGATGCGTGCACCCGGGCCGACGTGAACCGGGCCTTCGATCCGTACGTCGGCGGCCACGCTCGCGCTGGCGTGGACGCCGACGACCGGGCCCGGTGCGTGCGGCAAGGCAACACGACCGTCGAGCACCGAACGGATCCCTTGCAGGTAGCGCTCGGGCGTCGAGTGCTCCCACCAGTAGCCCTCACTGCGATGCACGGCCGGACCGCCGCCTTCTCGAAAGAGCGACTTGTAGGCCGTGCGCACGATGCACTGCTCGCCCTCGTCCGGCACGCGGTCCAAAAAGCGCGGCTCGAAGATGTGGATGCCGGTGAACATCATCTTCGGGCCGGGCTGCGTGCCCGGTCGGGTCTCGCCCAAGAAGGTCGCCAGGCGTCCGTCCTCCCCCGCGGCCAAGCTTCCCCCCCAGATCCCTTCGGCGTCGTCACGCAAGACCATCGTCGCCTCGCTCCCGCGTGCGCGATGCGTGGCCAGCAAGTCCGCGAGCTCGAGCTCGAACATGATCTTGCCGTTGAGCACCAAGATCGGGGCCCCACTCCCGTCATCGAGCCACGGTCGGGCTTGGCGTAGCCCGCCGCCGGTGCCGAGAATTTTTCCCGCCTCGTGCGAGTAGTGGATCTTCATCCCGAGCTCGGATCCATCCCCGAGGTCGGCTTCGATCTGCTCGCCGAGGTGATGCAAGTTGATCACCAGCTCGCGTACGCCTTGGCTACGCAGCCACAGGGTCGACCAGCGCACCAAGGACGCGCCCGCGATCGGCAGCATGGGCTTGGGGCGCACCTGCGTGAGCGGCCCGAGTCGGGTGCCGAAACCCGCGGCGAGGATCATCGCTTTGACTGGGGCTTTGACAGGGGTCGAATCGGACATCGGCGGCTCAGAACTTCCAAACGAGGCTCTCGAGCATCATCGCGGTCAGCACGAGAGCACCCGACAAGAGCCCTATCATGACGAGCCCGCGGGTCAACAAATCGCCCCGGGCCGAGATACTCATCGAGTCGCCGGCGTCGTCGAGCACCTGCCGCGTCGCCTGCACCAAGCGTCGTTGCTGGCGAAGCAAAGACACGGTCGAGACGAGGATCACCAGCACGCCGCCGCCCCACAAGAACCAGCGCAAACCCACGGTCCAGCTCCGCTTCCACGCCTCGACCGCGGCCTCCTCGCGCGCGCGCGTCTGCACGGCCAACGGAGGTCCGTGCACTTCGACCGGTAAGCTCCCCATCAACCAGGCGCGGGCGCTCTCGCGCTCGGCCGGGGTCTTGGCGCGCTGCGCCAGCGCGTCGAGATTGCGACGCTCGATCGCCGGATCGAAGCCCGTCTTCTCGCGCGGCAGATCCAAGCGTTCCCGCTGCGCTTTGACCAGGGCCTCGAGGGCGTCTCCCCCCTCGGGCACCACCAAGACCCGGTGCACTTCGGCCGACTGTCCCGGCGCGTTCGTGTAGCCGTAGCCCTCGAAGTGCACGAAACCCGCGCCGAGCTTGCCGGGCAAGCTCCACTTGCGCGGCGCCTCGTAGGGGCGCAGCGGGGGCATGAAGGTGTCGATCCACGCGCCGTCGGGGCCGTGCACGTCGACGTAGATCGGCCGCTCGACTTGCAAGCTGGCGCCTTCGAGCTCGACCTCCGCCCCGGGCGCGGCCACGGCCGGATCTCCAAAGAGGCGCACCCCGCCCGAAAAGCTGACCATGCGAAAGCGTCGACGTGGTGGCGGCGGCGTCTCTCCGCTCGGAGGTGGATCCGCCGGTGCCGCCACTGGGTTCTCCACTGGGCTCTCCTCGAGAGGCTCGGCAGCGATCTCGAGGCGCACCACGTCCGAGTCCATGCGTCCATCGAAGCGCGCGAGCCCCAAGGCGTCGGTCTCACCCTCGAAGATGGGATCCAAGCGACCCTTGTTCGCGTCGTAGTCCGCCTCGCCTGGACCGACCTCGCCTCCGAACTCCCCGCCGACCAGCTCGATGCGAAGACGCGCGGCCACGGGCAGCCCCTGCGGGTCCGTCACGCGCACCATCAAGGTGTTGTCGAAGCCGGCCAAGAGGCGACCGTAGGGCTGCAAGTCGATGCGCAGCGCCTTGGGTTGGGGGCTGGTGTCGTCGGCCCAGTTCAGGATGGAGGCGTTGATGGTGTGGATCGCTTCGTGCGCCGCGCGGGTCTCGACCACACCGACTTCGATCCGCTCGCTGAGCTCGACTTCGCCGCCGCGCGGGAGCTTCCCGCGAAAGTCGACGCGCAAGCTCGCCGCGCCCGTCGGCAGATCCGCGGGGACTTCGAAGGCGCCTTGGTTCAGACCGCCGCCGGGCACCGCCTTCATCTCGCCCAGGGTCCAGCTGCGTCCGCCGCTTTCGACGTGGGCGCTGACCTCCACGGCGTCCACGCCATCCCGGTCGTGATCGACGAGCTGGCCGCGCAGAGCCAAGCGCTCCCCCGGCACCCACACCGGCTCGACTTGCACGATCACCGAGTGGGTCACGTGCCGCCGCGAGACCCACAAGCTCAAGACGATGTCGACGGCCAGCGCCAAGGGCAAGAGCCACATCAGCCACCGCAGGCCCCGCTCTTGCACGCCGGGCATCTGCGCGAGCGTGTCCTCGTCGAGGGGGGTGGACTGCGACATGGGGACTTCGACCACGACCGGCCCGCCAGGTTCCGGCGTGGCTTGCGCCCGCCCATTGTCGTACCGTGGCCGCGCAAATGAAAGTCAGCGTCATCGGCACGGGCTATGTCGGGCTGGTCGCGGCCGCGGGCTTTGCGGACCACGGCCACGAGGTGCTGTGCACCGATCTGGACGCGAAGAAGATCGCGGACCTCAACGCCGGCGTGATTCCGATCTACGAGCCCGGGCTCGA
>JAUIJR010000344.1 GCA_030431075.1 Polyangia bacterium
GCACTACGTTCCGGCCTACCTCGCCAAGCAGGGCTATCGGATCTACGGCGTCAACCCGAGCTTGGCCGGTCAGCTTCGTTTTGGGCAGCCAGTCGTCGCCAGCTTGGCCGAGCTGCCGGCGGCCGTCGACATGGTCGATGTCTTTCGCAATAGCGCGGCCCTCGCGGGACATCTGCCGGAGTTTCTGGCCATGCGCCCCGCACCAAAGGTCGTGTGGTTCCAGCTCGGCGTCGATGATGCGCGCGTCGCCTCACGCCTCGAAGAGGCGGGGATCGAGGTCGTGCGCAGCCGGTGCACCATGGCCGACCACCGACGCTTTGGCATCGGCCCGGTCGACGGCCCGGGAATGGACTGAGGCTCACTCGGTTGCGGGCCCCGCATGCGGGGCCCGAGCTCACCGGCGCGAGCGGCACGGCGCCCCTGGATCGCCGCGGTGGGGCTCTCCGTGGGGGTACACGCGCTCGTGTTGAGCCTTCAGCTGCGCCCCGCGCCGCAAGCCGAGCTCCGCTGGCGCGCGTATGCGCCGCTCACCCTCGAGCTCGTGAACTTCGAGCCCGAGCCGGCACCCGGTGACCCCGGTGAGGCCGGTGAGAGCACGGCCTCCGAGCTGCGCCCCGCTCCAACCCCGCCGCCAGCCTCGCCAGCCCCGCCGTCGCTTGCCGCACCCCACGAGAGAAAGCCCCGGCCCCGGCTCCACCCCGGCCCCTCGGACACCCCCGAGGCAAAACCAAGCCCGAGGCCCGCGGCCAAAGCCGCCGGCCTCGCCATGCGCGGGCTTCGCTCACAGGCACGCGACCACCATCGGGACGCGGCCGGACTCGAACTCGAAGGCGACGCGAGCTGGGTGGAGGTCGATGGGCCGGGCGCCGCGGGGCCCGACTTGGAGGGTCCGAGCCCCCCCGGCGAGCTCGATGATCCCCATGCGGGCATCGTCGAGCTCGCCGACGGAAGCTTGGGCTACACCGACCCCACGGGCAGCTTCAACGCCTTCATCCAACCCGACGGCAGCGTGAAGCTGCAAGACAGCAAGTCGGCGAGGGTCAAGCTGTGTATCGCCATGGTCTGCGTCAACGCAGGACAGGTGAAGAAAGTCGAGGCGGGCAAGGCCGCCCCCAAGAACACCCTGCATGTCGACACCGCACTGATCCCGCTCGGCTTGGCCGTCGCGTGGGGCAAGAACCTCAAAGCCACGCGACTCGAGCAGCGCTTTTTGCAGCGCACCTTCGAGCTGCGCATGGGGATGCGAACGAAGTGGCAGCGCCGGCAGCTGGTCCGCGCGCTCTCGGATCTCCGCGCCCAGCTCGACGCGCTTTGGAAAGACCCGAGCCTCGATGACGCGCGCCGCAAAGAGATCTATCGAGAGCGCTGGGAGGAGTGCGACGTGGACCGGGCGCTCGCCGACGACGGCGTGGCCAAGGGCGTCCGCGAACTCAACGAGGCTGCCCGTGATGCCGCCCGCAGCGCCCGCCGCATCATCGAGAGTCACTGGCGCGAGCGCACCGGCACCGAGCTCTTCGACTAGCCCCCTCGGTCGCGTGGGCTCGGCCGGTAGACCCCGCCGATGAAGGCCCCGTACTTGAGCCCCGCAGGCTCGCTCTCGGCCGAGATGTCGCGCAGCCACGACCAACGGTAGATGCCGCTTTGGTGGCCGTCGTCGAAGTGAATGGCGATGGCGTAGGCCCCAACCTCTTCGATGCCGGTCGCTTCGCGTCCCTCACCGGCCGGCCGAAAGTGGACCTCGTTCCCATGGCCCTGACACGCCGCGCAGGGGCACCACGCGCGCAGGTAGTCCATGCCCAAGCGTGAGCGACGGCCATCGTCCCAAGTGATCGTGAGCCGACGCGCGCCCCGGTCGTGCTCGATGTCCACCGGCTGGACCATCGATGATCAGCTCTCCTTGCGACGGAGACGAACGCGGCCGAGGGAGGCCCCCTCCCCCACGTCTTGCTCGATGCGCTGAAAGACGCGCCCCAAGATGTCCTCGACCATGGACTGCTCACGCGGATCCATGTCGCCGTCACTCTCGGCCAAGCGCAGCGCCTCATAAAAAAAGAACTGCCCCAGCTCGGGGGGCAAGCTCTCGAGCTCGGCCCGGGGCGGCCCCTTGTCGAGCCAGGACTCCAGCTCGTCGGCTTCGAGGGTGTCGTCACCCAAGCGACGCACCAAGTCGGCGATGAAGCTGCGCTCCTCGTACTCGACCACGCCGTCTGCCCAGGCCACGCGGCAGGCCAAGGCGATCAGAGTCCTACGCTGCTCGCGGGTGACCTCCACCGCCTCAGTGTACCAATGCCCGCGGGATTTGACCTGCGCGCACGCGCGCCCCATGCTGCGCCGGTGAGCGAGAAGCTCAAGGCCCTCCTCGCCGACTTCGGCGCCTACGCGCTGGTCATCTACCTGGTGATCTTCGCCGCGACCTTGCTCGGCTTCGCGGCCGCCATCCGGGCCGGCTTCGAGGTCGAGGGCACAGGCGAGACGGCGGGCCTTTGGTTCGCGGCCTGGCTCGCCACCAAGGCGACGCAGCCGCTTCGGATCGGCGCGACCTTGGTCTTGGCGCCGCTGGTCGCCGGCCTCGTCCGCCGCTTTCGCCCCCAACGCGAAGCGGCGCCCGAAGGCGCCGCCACAGAGGCTGCGAGCGAGCCGCCTACCACTTGACCTTGCGCAGCCCACCGCCGCCGACGCGGACGTGGCAGCTGGCGTCGTAGATGTACTGCCCACCGGGCAAGTGCACCTGCACACCACCCAAGATCGCGTAGTCGGCGTCCTTGGTGTCGCCCTTGTCCGTCGTCTCGCGGTGTTTGATCTCCGCTTTGATCTGCTTGTTGACCAAGGCGCGCGCGGCCATGGTGATGGTGAGGAGGTCGTCACCCGGCTTGACCTTCTTGCCGAGCGCCATGGCCAAGAGCGAGTACTCCGGATCGGCCGGGTCGAACTCGGTCGGGAGTTCACTTCCCTTTTTGGCGTTGAGCTGACCGTGGACCCCGAGGAGCGCACCGCAAGCCCCCGAGGACTTGGACATCCCGGGCCGTGAGACCACCCCCACATTCCCCTCCTCGTCGACGCCGATGTGCGGCATGACGCAGTAGACGTAAGCAGCCGGCTTGCGATCCGGCGCGTGGTGATGCCCGGCGCCAAAGCCGACATGCCCCGCGGTGAGGTAGCCGCCGAGTCCGGTCAGCACGAAAGGCTGACCCCAGACCCGCTCGATCTCGGCCGGCAAAGTGACGCAAAGCTCGTCGCGGCAAACGCCGACCATGGCCAAGGCAGAGTTGTTGGCGAGACCGTAGCGACCGAGGGCCGCGTAGCTGCGGTCGACGAACTCGCGCTCGGAAACGAGACCAGGAAGGATCTTCTCGACGGGCTGGGGAATCGACATGGGCGAGGCGCACGGTACCAGGCGCGTTCGGCCCGCCGACCCGGGGCTCCCCCTAGGCTCTCGAATTCTGGCATTTGCGGTAGGTGCGCAAGCCCACGGCCAACGCCCGTGCTCCCCCTCGCATCGACCGGAGCAAAGCTGTAGGCTCCAAGCCAGTCCCGCGAAGGGCCTCGAAACCATGTCTCCGCTCGGCGTTTACATTGCAATCATCGTGGTCGTCATCGCAGGAACCCTGGGCGTTTGCCTGGCCGGTGCCCGCATCGACAAGTTCGTGCACGGCAAGAAGCACTGAGCCGCAGCTCAGTCGCCCTCGTCGACTTCGTCTGCGCGCCCTCGCTTCGCGTGGCGCAGCCCCGGCGGCGCGCGCCCGGGAATCGAGCTGTGGGCCCGCAGGGCCGAGCGCGCGTCCTCGACCCGCGACAAGATCTCCTTGGCCCGGCCCAAGAGCTCATGGCCGGCGTCGAGCAGCTCCATGCCCCGCGCCGTGCGTCGAAACAGTGGCTGGCCCAGCTCGGCTTCGAGCCCGGCGATCCTCCGACTCAAGGGCGGCTGACTGACGTGCAAGCGCCGCGCGGCTCGACCGACGGCGCCCTCTTCGGCGACGGCCACAAAAGCCTCGAGGTCGACCAAGGACACGCCCCATCGTAGCAGCTCGAGCCGGCGCCGCGGGCCATACCGAATGGGTATTGGACGACCCCGCCACGCCGGCCCAGCCTGCGCCCATGATCGAGCGTATGTCGGCGTCGGAGCTCGAGGGGATGCGGCGCGCGGGTGCAGTCGCCGCGGCGACGCTCGACGCCGTGTGCCGACGCATCGAGGCCGGAATCCGCCTCGACGAGATCGACGCTTGGGTCCGCGCCGACACCAAAGCCCGCGGCGCCCGGCCCAGCCAACTCGGCTACGAAGGCTTCCCGGCCGCGGTCTGTGTGTCGCCCAATGAAGTCGTGTGTCACGGCGTCCCCCATCGCGGCCGCGTGCTTCGAGAGGGCGACATCGTGAACGTCGACGTGACGAGCGAGTTCGGGGGCTTTCACGGTGATACCTCCCGCATGGTCTGCGTCGGCGAGGTCTCGCCCTTGGCCCGCCGCTTGGTCGAGACGACGCGCGCCGCCCTCGAAGCCGGCATCGCCGCCGCGCGTCCCGGCCGTCGCCTCGGGGAAGTCTGCGCCGAGATCCAGCGGGTCGTGCACGCCGCCGGCTTCGAGCTCGTCCGGGAATACGGTGGCCACGGCATCGGCCGCCGCATGCACCAATCTCCCCACGTCGATCACGGCGCCCCACCCCGCAGCGGCCCCCGCCTGCGCCCCGGCATGTGCTTCACCCTCGAGCCCATCGTCGTTCTCGGCCACCCCCGCTTGCGCGTGCTCGACGACGGCTGGACCGTCGTCACCGAAGACGCCAGCCCGAGCGCCCAGTTCGAACACACACTGGCGGTGGTGGAGGGGGGCGTCGAGGTGTTGACGCGATTTAAGAGATGAGCGGGTTGCAAGCCGCGCCCCGCACGGCCGAAGGGCGTGCAGCCGCCGATGCCTGCACCGCCGCACGACGCCCTGTTCAAGGCTGCCTTCTCCCCTCCCGCGAAGGCGGCGGCCTACCTGCGTACACGCCTTCAGCCCGAACTGGCAGCACTGGTCGATTGGGACGCTTTCGTGCTCGAGCCTGGGTCCTTCGTGGGCCCCGACCTCGAGCAGCGGCACAGCGACTTGCTCTTCTCGGCCCCTTTGCTGCTGCATGAGCCGCGGCCAGCTCTCTTCTACTTTTTGCTCGAACACCAAAGCTCCTCCGATCCCAGCATGCCCCTGCGCGTGTTGGTCTACATGACGCGGATCTGGCAGCGAGTTCACAAGGACAATCCCCATGAGCCCCTTCCCCCGATCATTCCCCTCGTCGTCAGTCATGCCCCGGGAGGGTGGAGCGCGCCCACCCGCTTCGAATCCCTTTTCGATCCAGCGCTCTCGTCGATCGCCGCTCTCGCCCCCCTTCGACCCGACTTCGAATTCCTGCTCGACGACCTCCAGGGCTTCGACGACGACGAGATCCGGCGGCGTGTCGACGACGCCTTTGCGCGCGCCGCAATGTGGCCACTCCGGGATGCCCGGGACTTCGAGGCGCTGCTCCGGCGACTCCCCGCCTGGGCCGACGCGCTGGCCGCCGCCCACGCCGCCCCCTCCGGTCGTGAAGCCTTGCACCGCCTCCTTCGCTACCTCTCCGCCATTGCCGACCAAGTGCAGTTCGAGGACTTCTGTGCCAAACTCGTCCAACTGGCCCCTGCGGCCGAGGAGTCGACGATGAGCTACGCAGAACAGCTGCTGGCCGAAGGAAGGGCCGAAGGAAGGGCCGAAGGAAGGGCCGAAGGAAGGGCCGAAGGAAGGGCCGAAGGCCACGCCGACGGCGCCCGAACGCTCTTGCGCCGGCAACTCGAGCTCAAGTTTGGGGCGCTCGACTCCGATGCGAGCGCGCGTCTCGAGGCGGCGACGAGCGAGCAGCTTCAAGCCTGGGCCGAGCGGGTGTTGACCGCTGCGACCCTG
>JAUIJR010000345.1 GCA_030431075.1 Polyangia bacterium
CGTGGGCTTCGCGGCTCTCATGGCGGCAAGCCCCGCCCAGGCCAACGTCAACAAGACCAACTTGACGGTCGCCTACGTCGGCCCGGAGTCCTGCGCGGTCCAGGTCGGCATCGACGATGTCGAGGACAACCTCTTCAACGGCGCGGAGTACCTCGCGCTCGACGGCATGATGCTCGGCGGCTTCGGCCCGCTGATGAGCAGCACTTCGTCGCTCAGCGCCAGCGACTACGTCTTGTACGGCACGACCCAGTTCGAGCTGGACGCCGGCATCAGCGTCGACCTCATGCTCGACCCCAGCGTCTGCGCCGGTTTCGTGCCCAACGCGACCTTCGAATTCTACGGGAGCTTTGGGCCGGTGGCCGGAAGCCTCGTCTTGCCCGAAGCCTTCGGAGTGAACTTCGCCTTCTCGGAGTTCGCCGGCCTCACGGATCTCGAGGTCGCCGCCATCTTGCTGTTCAACCTCTCCGGCGACGAAGTCACGCTCGGGACGGGTACGGCCGAAGATCCGCGGGGTGGCTCTTCGAAGGGCTGCTCGACCACGGGCGATGCGCCCGTCGGCTGGCTGGGGCTGCTGGCGATCCTGGGCCTGCTTCGCCGCCGTCGCTCGGAGGTCCGCGGATGAAAGCCCTCCACCTCACCAAGCTCGGCGGCCTCGTCGCCGCTGCGCTCCTCTCCACCGCCTGCCCCTACGGCGATGCCGTGGACGGCCCCGTCCGGATCGGCGGTGATGCCATCATGCTCTCGAACAACACGGCCGTCGCCTACGACGGCAGCGCTTGGACCTTCGGCGCGACGGGGGTGACGGCCAATGTGATCGCCGCTGCGCCCTCGGTGGCCGACAAATTCGAGCGTGTCTCGGACACGACCTTGATCTACGAAGGCGTCGCCTTGTTCTCCTCGGTGGAGGGCCCGGCCGAGCTGACGCTCTCGAGCAGCTTGCAGACGGCCACCGCGAGCTGGAACGCCGGCCCGCGGACGTACACCATCAATGGGCTCGTCGGTGCCCCGGCCTTCGGAGCCAGCGACAGCCTCGCGGTCACCGCGACCGTGGACGGCAGCCCGGTCACCGTGACGGTCCCGGCCCCCGCCGAAGTCGGATTGCCCGAGCAGGTGTTCGGCCCGCCTGCGGGATGGGACACCACCGTCTCCTTCCCCGATGGCGGCTTCGACACCCTCTACGTCTTCGTCGCCACGACCGGGGGTAGCGGCACGGGCGAGGCGGGCTTGATGCGTTTCGTCCCCGCCGAGGATATGACGGCTGGAGAGGGTCGGCGCAGCGCGACGCTGATGGATGCGGGCGGCGCCGATGCCCTCGCGGCCCGTGGTCTCGTCCCGAGCGTGGTCTACGTCGCCGCCTACAACGAAGACGAGAGCGACCCCTTCTTTGGCCTCGGGTCCCCCGTGCAAGCGGGGCGGATGTTCCAGCTCGATCCTCTCGCCCTCGGGCTATAGTGACGGCGATGAGCGCTCACGACGAAGAGCCGCACGTGCACGGTCCGCACTGCAACCACGATCACGACCACCACCATCACCACCCGCAAGTCCCGATCCGCAAGCCCCAGCGCCCGGGTCGCAACGACGCGTGCTGGTGTGGCAGCGGCAGCAAGTACAAAAAGTGCCACCTACGCGCCGACGAAGCGCAAAGCTGAGCGCCGAGGCTCGGCACCAAAAAAAGGCCGCCTTTCGAGGCGGCCTTTTTGCGTCGGGCTTGCGAAGCCGGACTAGAAGCTTCCGTAGCTGCGCTGGGCCTTCGGCGCGCTGAAGCTGGTCGTGCCCTTCTTTTGGCCGCCGCCTCCACCGAAGAAGTACTGCAGCGATCCGCCGAAGTAAAAGCCGGTGTTGAAGCCGCCTTGCAAGTTGATGCCGACGGTGTCCTTGACGATCAGGCGGGCCGACAAGATCAAGTTGACCACCGGGATCACGGGCGGGATGTCCTCTTGCTCGAAGCGCGAGCCGAAGGCGTCGAGGTCCGAGGGGTTGCAGCCTTGATCGTCGCACTCGGCGAACATGCCGGGCCCGAGGGTGTCGCCGTCGGGGATCGTCGCCGGATCGATCAAGTCGCCGGCGGCGTTGGTCATGCCGTCACCGTTTTGGTCCGTGTCGGGATCGTCGAAGTAGTGCGGCGTGCAGCGCTGGAAGTCGCCCAGGTCCGAGATCTCGCGGCAGCTCTCGAAGTCGGGGGTGCCGTTCTGGTCGGCCGGGGAGACGGGCTTGAAGGTGCTGTCCGAGCTGTCGAAGGCGCCGCCGATCGGCGTTTGGAACACGCCTTTGCCCAAGATGATGCCGAGGCCCAAGCCGGCGCCGCCACCGAGCTGGAACTCGATGTCCTTGCCCTTGGCCACCGTCGCGCGACCGATGAAGTCGGCCTCGACGAACAAGAAGCTCACGTTGACCTCGGTGTAGTCGGCCGCGGCCAAGTTGCAGCCGTTGGCGGGGTCGTGCTCGGTGCAGCCGTCCGCCCACTCGTCCGAGTCGAGCCAGTAGCCGTCCGGCGTCTTCATGGACTGCCAACCCAAGCTGGCCACGATGTCCAAGTTGCGGTTGCGCCGGTAGATGTACTCGCCGCCGACGTACCAGTTGCAGCCGTCCATGCGACTCAGGCCGCGGTCGAGCCCGAACTGGTTGAGCTCCTCACCGCGACACAGGGAGTTCGTGTGCGAGGCCAAAAAGCTGCTGAGGATCCACGTCGGTACGACCACGAGGCCACCGCGCGCCCCGACGCCGTGCTGGTTGTAGGCGTCCTCGGTGACGATGTCGCGGGCGTCCTCGAGCGACTCGAGGTCGCCTTCGCCCTCGGCCGTCGGATCTTCGGCCTCGCTCCCGCTCGGATCTTCCTCGCCTTCCCCTTCGGGGCCTTCGCTCGGCTCGCTCGGCGCGGGCTCGGGCTCGGGCGTCGCCTCGGGCGCGGGCACGGTCGGTGCTTCGCTTCCGGTACTGGGTGCGCCCGTCGCCGGATCGCTCGCTGGGGCGCTCGTCGGATCTGCCGCGGGTGCCTCGGTCGCCGCTGCTTCTTCGGCGGGGGCCTCGGTCGCGGGCGGCTCGGCCGTCCGCATCGAGAAGGGACTGGCCGACGCGTCCAAAGTCCAAAGCAAAGACGCGGACAAGGTCAGCAGGGGCAAGGTACGACGCATGGCGAGAGGGTACCCTGCGACGCGCACGCGCCGCAAAAAGGCCGCCCGGCTGGGCCGGCAAACTTTTCTTCACCCGCAGCGGGCCCGGGAGACGTCGAGGCGAGTCGCCCGCCTTCGGGCCCGCCTCGCCGGCTAAAGGCGAATGCTTCGCCAGCCTTTCGTCGCGAACTTGCCACCCATGACCAGGCCCAAGCCGACGACGTAGATGACCGCGGCGGTCCAAATTCCGTCGATGCCGTACTGAAGCTTGGGGCCCAATAGCCAGGCCAGGGGCACGAACAAGGCGAAGTGGAGCAGACCCTCGGCCACCATGACGTAGGTGTTGGCGCCCGCGCCGTAGAGGGCTTGGGACAAGACGAGGCCGGCCGCCATCAGCGGCAAGGACAGGCCCACGAGCCGCAAGGGCGTGACTCCGGCTTCGACCACGGAGGCGTCGTTCGGGGACCAAAAGCTCAGCACCTCGTGGGGGAAGATCCAAAAGCTGATGGCCACGCCCAACATGCCCCACGCGCACAGACGCACCGTCTCCCAGCCGTAGGAGGCGGCGAGGTTGGGCTTTTTCGCGCCGAGGGCCTGGCTGACCGCAGTTGCGGTGGCCGTTCCCAGCGCGAGCAAGGGCATGAAGCAAAAGGCCGCGGTGTCCATGACCGCCTTGGTGGCCGCCGAGTAGGTGTTGCCGCCGCCGGCCTCCGCGTCGATCTGGCCGACGAACTTCATGAACAGCAAAAAGCCGGTCATCAAGATCACCGTCGCCGAGCCCGAGGGCAACAAGAGCTTGATGATGCGTCCCGTCACGCGCAGGTCGAGGTTGCGCACGCGGTAGAAGCGGAAGCGCTTGCGGTAGCTACCGCGCAAGCTGATCAGGCCCATGATCCCCAGACCTAAGAAGGTCGAGATCGTCGAGGCCCAGGCGGCGCCGGCGAGCTCCATCGACTCGATGCCCCACGACTCGACGCCGAAGATCAGCACGTAGTTCAAGGCGATGTTGAACAGGTTCATCGCCAAGGCCGCGACGAGGTGCACGTAGGTGCGACCGATCCCGTCGAAGAAGGCCTTGTACGAGAAGGTCAGGACCATGCCGATGATCCCGATCGAACGGATCTGGACGTACTCGGTGCCCAAGGCCTGTTGCGCCGCGCTCGCTTCGGCGAAGTAGTCCACCGCGGCCGGGGCCGAGAACCAACCGATCGCGCTGCCGAGCAGCCCACAGATCACGGCCGCCGTCAGGCTGTTGAACAACACTTGGCCCGTGGCCTCGTCGTTGCGCTCGGCGTAGCGGCGGGCGGTGATCGCCTGCGTCCCGTAGCTGACGGCAGAGAAGAAGCCGCCGACCGCCCAGAACAAGGGCATGCCCAGACCGAGTGCGGCTTGCGAGGCCGTGGCGAGCTCCGGGTCGGCGAGGCGACCGACCATCATCGTGTCGGCGGCGTTCACCATGTACTGGGTGACCATCGCCAAGATGACGAACAGCCCCATGTACATCACCCGACGAACCCGGACCCAGTCCGGAAAGAGACGCCAGATCCGCGTCGGCTCGTCGGGGAGATCGGTCAGCTCCAAAGGCAGCTCCGGCGAGGGGGGAGTACCTTAGGGTGGCTAGGCGAGCAAGCCCGAGTCCCCCCGAAACAGGGCTGCAACAGCGGGATCAGCGTCGATTCCGCTTCTCGAGCGCGTCGCGGATGTCGGCTTCGAGCGCCCCGAGGCATCCTTCTTTATAGCCGTCGTAGGCGGCCCGGATGACACCGCCCGAGTCGATGACGAAGGTGAAAGGGAAGTTTCGATCCCCGTAGGCACCGGCCGTGGCTTCGCCGCCCAGGCCCACTTTCGCCGCGATCTTCTTCTCGTCGAGAAAGGCTTGGACCTTCTCGGCGTCTTCGTCCGTCGCCACGGCCACCAAGGTCAGGCCGTACTTGCGATAGCGGCGGTACAGACGGCTGAACTCCGGCAGTTCTTGCAGGCAAGGCTTGCACCATGTGCCCCAGAAGTTCAGCAGCACGACGCGCCCGCGGTAGTAGCTCGGAGAGACGGTCTTGCCCTCGGGGGTGGCGAGCTTGAAATTCTTCACGCGCTGGCCGACGCCGGCGGCTCCACCGCAGCCTTCGCGAGCGCCGCGAAAAAGCGGCGCGGGTAGCTCCAGCGCGACTTCGCCCTTCGCCTGCGCGCCGGTGGGCGCCGCCACCTCGCCTCCTTCACCGCCGGCATCAGCTGACCCCGCCTCGTCCTCCGACGCGCCTTCGTCGGCCGACGCGCCTTCGTCCTCCGACGCGCCTTCGTCGGCCGACGCGCTCTCGTCCGAGCCCTCTTCCTGCGACGCGCCCACCTCCGAGGCACCCTCGACCGGGCCGCTGGCAGCCTCGGCCGACGCCCCGGCGTCACCGCTGGCGGCGACCGGCTCGGGTGTCGTGGCGGAATCTTTTTTGTCGCAGGCCAGCAAAGTCAGTCCGGCCAAGAGCGTGGCGCGCCAAAGCGTCGACATCGCGCGCAGGATACTGCATCGGCGCCCCAACGCAGGAGGCGTGTCACGCGACGCGAGTCGCAGGAGGCGAGTCGCAGGGGCCGCGCGTGCGCTCAGGACTCTGCGCTGGCGACGGCGGCCGCGATGTGGTCCCAGATCTCTTCGAGAAGATCCGCACCCGCAAAGAAGGGCAAGAGCAAACGCAAGGTGTGGCCACCGGGCACGGTGACGAGAACGCCGCGCTCCATCAAGGCATCGCCCACCGCCGTCGCCCGAGCCTCTTCGCGTGCGCCGATCTGAATGCCGAT
>JAUIJR010000346.1 GCA_030431075.1 Polyangia bacterium
AGTCGACGGGGGGCTGCCCGCTCGCTTCGAGGGCGGCGTTGACTCGCGAAAAGGGCGCGCTGCCGAAAAATCCGCGGTAGGCCGACAAGGGCGAGGGGTGCGGGGCCTCGAGCACGACATGGCGCCCGGGGATGGCCTTGGCCTTTTTTTGCGCGGGCTTTCCCCACAGCACGAAGGCCACGGGGGCTTCGCGCGCGCACACGAGCTCGAAGATGGCGTCGGTCACCTGCTCCCAGCCGCGGCCCTTGTGCGCGTGCGCTTCGCCGCGACGCACCGTGAGCACCGTGTTCAGCAAGAGCACCCCTTCGCGTGCCCAGGCCGAGAGCTCGCCACTTTTGGGCGGGGGCAAGCCGAGGTCGGACTCTCGCTCTTTGAAGATGTTGCGCAAGGAGGGCGGGTGGGCGACGCCGGCCCGCACGCTGAAGGCCAGGCCGTGGGCTTGGCCGGGGCCGTGGTAGGGGTCTTGGCCCAAGATGACCACGCGCACCGCGGCGGGGGGCAAGGCGAGGGCGGCAAAGACCTCTTGCTCGGGCGGGTAGACCTCGCCCGCCTCTCGTTGCGCCGCGACGAACTCGGCCAGGGCTTTGCGTTGGTTCGCGGGGACGCGGGCGCGTAGAGCGTCACGCCACGCGGGGTCGAGTCCTTCGAGAAGCGACATCGAAGCCGGCGCTCAGCGGGCCGCCCGGGCCCTTCCTTCGCGGGCGCGCATCTCGAGCTCGCCGCGAAAACTCGACATCGTCGAGAGCTCGTCGTGCACGTGCTCCCAGCCCGTGTCGCGCTTGAACTTGTTGCAGTCGACCACGACGGGGTGCTTGAGGTGGGGGATGGCGCCTTCGGGGATCTCCGAGAGCCCAAAGTGGCCCAAGCTGCGACGCAAGAGACCCTCGGGCAGGGGGACGACGGTCCGCCCCGTCTCCTTGCACAAGATCGACAAGGGCACCGGCGGCGGCCCGGCGACGTTGTAGACGCCGTTGAGGTCGTGCTCGATGGCGGCCACGATCGCGTGCATCGCATCGCGGTCGTGCATGAAGTGATAGAGGGGGTCGAAGCCCAGCACCATGGGCACGCGCGGCGCGGCCAAAAAGGAGGACAAGGTGCCGCGCAGGGTGGAGCCGAGCATGTAGACCAAGCGCAGCACGCAGGTCTTGAGCTCGGGGTAGCGCCACAGGGCCGAGCCCGCGTAGAGGTCGGCGGCCACCGTGTCGGCGAGCTCGGGGAAGGTGCTCACGGCCAGCGGCACCTCTTCTTCGCTGCGGTAGATCGGGGCGTCGGGGGCGGCGCCGTAGATGGTGTGGCGACCGACGAAGACCGCCTGCTCGACCCCGTAGTGGTGGCAGTGCTCGAAGACCGCGCGCGTACCCATCAAGTTGATGCGGTAGCGCTCTTCGCGGCTGCGCGTGAAGTGGGTGACGGTTGCCATGTGCACGACCACGTGTGGCCGGTGCTTGCGAAAGACGTCGGCGGCGGGCCGCTTGCGCACGTCCGTTTGGTAGACGGTGACGGTCTTGGGGGCCTTGGGCCAGGGGCGGCGATCGATGCCGATGATCTCGTGCCCGTGTTTGAGCAGCTGCATCGTCAGCAGCCGCGCGTGCGCGCCCGAGATGCCGGTGATCAAGATGCGGCGTTTGTGGATCGGGTCGGGGGCGATCGAGTCGAAGGGCCGGCTCACTTGGGCCCCCCGATCATGCTCTTGGCCCGCGACTCGCGACCGACCTCGATCAACTTCTCGATCGACCCGCGCACCTTGGCCACGTGCGCGTCGATGATCTCGTCGGGCTCGTCGCCCGAGCCGTGAAAGTACATGGGTTCGCCAAAGTGCACCTCACAACGCACCGGCAAGGGCACCGGCACCAAATGCGGCGGCACCGGCCAGTAGGGGGCGTTGGCGATCTTGGCGAGGGTCTTGGCGTGGTAGATGGTGGGCAAGGCCTCTTCGCCGCCGATGAAGGCGATGGGCACGATGGGAGCGCCGCACTGCAAGGCGATGCGCATGAAGCCGGTGCCGAAGCGCACCATCTGGTAGCGGTCTTTGAAGAGCTTGCCGGTGCCGCGGGCCCCCTCGGGAAACACCAACAACAAGCGGTCGGACTCCAACAGGCGCACGGCGTGCTCGGGCAGGCCCGGGAACTGTCCGAGGCGGGAGAACCAAGGCGAGACGAAGGGCCAGTTTTGGGCGAACTTCTCCACCATGCCGTGGGCCAGACGCGGCGGCTCGTGGTCGAAGAAGACCGAGGCCATGATCATGCCGGCGTCGGCGGGTATGCCCCCCGAGTGGTTGGCGATGAGCATCGCCGGGCCGGTGTTCGGGATGTTTTGAATCCCCACCGAGCGCACCCGAAAGTAGTGGCGATACATCGCCCCCAAGAAGGTGAAAAAGAGGCCCAGGTGTTTTTTGGAGACGCCGAGTTCGTCCATCCCCCAGCGGCTAAAGGGGGTGTCCAGGGCGTCGAGCCGCTCGCGGACCTCTTGGCTCATCGCGCGGTCGAGCATCTGCACGGCAGGGTATCAGCTCGCCGCCTTGCGGGAGGCCCGCGGCTGTTTGACGTAGTCGGGCAAGCTGGGCTCGTGGTGGTGCCGGAAGATCAGCGAGGTCTCGAGGCGGCCGATGGCAGGGTGGGCCGAGATGCGGCTCGAGACCAGCTCGCGTAGGTGCTCGACGTCTCGCACGGCGACATGGACGAGCAGGTCGTGAGAGCCGGCGACGTAGAAGGTGTCGATGACCTCGGGCAGGGCGACCAAGAAGTCCCAGAAGCTGTCGAGGAGCTGCTTTTCGTGGTGCCGGGCCTGGACGAAGACGATCGCCCGCACGGTGACCCCCATGGCAGCCGGCTCGACGTGGGCATGAAAGCCACGCAGGTGGCCCTCGTCGATGAGCCGACGAACGCGGGCGTGGCAACTCGAGGGGGCGAGGCCGACCTCGGCGGCCAGCTCCTTGTTCGAGCGCCGAGCATCCTTCGCCAGCAGCTGCAGCAGACGGCGATCAATTCGGTCGAGGCCCTGACTTTCCGACATGCTTCGAATTCTATTCGATTGAACCAATGTTTCAACGAATCATCATGGGGGCACGATGTCCCTCATCGAATCCATGGCCAAAGTCGCGCATGAGGACGCGAAGGGTCTCCCGGCGGAGATGCGTGAACCGCGCGTCCGCGAGCAGTTCAGCTTGGAGTTGGCCGAGGCCCTGCACGCCTATGGGGCGCCCACCCACCGTCTCGAGGACGCGGTGTGCCGGGTGGGGGTCGCCCTCGAGCTCGAGCTGGCCATCCTGGCCACGCCGACCTCCCTGCAGGTGGCCTTTGGGCGCTTGGGGGATCAACGCGTGCACCTGCTGCGCGCGGAGGCGGAGACGATGGACCTCGGTCGGCTCTCGGAGCTCGACGAGCTGGTGATCGCGATCGAGGGCGGCCGCCTCGCGGCGCCCACTGCCTTGCAGCGGATCCGGGAGCTGCGTCGACGGCCACCGCGCTACCCGCAGTGGGTGCAGCGTCTGGGCTGGGCCTTGGCTTCGGCCTCGGCCGCGCCTTTGTTCGGCGGCGGCTGGATCGACGCGGCGCTGGCCGCAGGCCTCGGTGCCTCGCTGGAGATCATGAGCCGGGCTTTGGGTCGCCGCCGCGGCTCCAACGGCCTGTTCGAGCCCCTGGCCGCGTTTTGGGCCGGCCTCGTCGCCTTCATGGCCGGGGCCTTGATCCCGGCCGCCTCGGCCGAAGCCATCGTCTTGTCGGGCGTGGTCGTGCTCTTGCCCGGCCTGCGCTTGACGGTGGGCATCACGGAGCTGGCGACGGGCCACGTGGTCGCCGGAACGGCCCGCCTCGCCAGCGCGGCCTCGGTGATGGTGCTGATGTTGCTCGGCATCGTGAGCGGGCGGGGCGTGGCCTCGTCCTTCATCGACCTGCCCGCGCCCAGCGTGGTCGCAGCCGAGCCGGGCTTGGCCTTTGCCCTGGCCTTGGCCCTGGCCCCCGTGGCCTTTGTGATCCTCTTCGCGGCGCGGCCGGGCGAGCTGCCGTGGATCTGGGTCGGCGGGGTAGGGGCAGTGCTCGTGGCCTCGAGCTTGGGCGCGACCTTTGGCCCCGAGCTGGCCAGCTTTGCCGGCGCCGCCTTCATCGCTTTGCTCTCGAACGAGCTCGATCGGCGCGGTCGTTTGCCGGCCTCGGTCTTGCGTGCGCCCGGGCTGATCTTGCTCGTGCCGGGCGGCCTCGGCCTGCGCAGCTTGGAGTCCCTCTACCTCAAAGACGCGCTGGCCGGCCTCGAAGGATTGTTCAGCACCGCCTTGATCGGCGTTGCTCTAGCCGGCGGCATCCTCCTCGCAAATTTGATCCGGCCGCCACGCGGAGCGCTTTGATCCAAACTCGGGCTGCGGGCACCATCATGGTCGGTGGCCGCTCCGATGCCGCAAACTTCGCTTACTTTCTCGACTGCGCCCTTGGTCTCGACCGCGCCTTTGGCCCTCACCGCGCTTTTGGCGGTGGCGCTCGCGCCTGCGGCCGCCATGGCCGGACCCCCGAGTCTGCCCGATCCCCCCGATGCCGCCGCACCGGGGAGCACGGCGGCCCCGACGACGACGGCCCCCACGACGGCGGCCCCCACGACCACGGCCCCCACGACCGGGGGCCCGGCCCCGACGGTCGATCCCTGGGCAGCCCAACCCGGGGCGACGGCGGGCGCGAGTGCGCCGGCCCCTCGGCGCGGCTACGAGCTCGAGGCACAAAACGGCAAGGTGCTCTACGGCGCGAGCCGAGGTAGCAGCTACGTCGCTGTCGATGCCGGGACGCCCGGACAGCCCGGCATTCAGATGCCGTGTCGCGTGTCGGCCCTCGGCCTCAATGGGCCCCACCTCTACGTCGGTTGCGAAGACGGCCAGGTCCACGCCTTCGCTGTCGATGGTGCGCGCGCCCAGGCGCCGGTCGCCGTGGCGGCCTACCGCTATCCGGCGGCCGTTCGTGCTTTCGTCATCCGCGACGGGCAGTTCTACGTCGATGCCAACGACGCGCCGCCCCCCGCGGCCGCGCCGGCGGCAGCCCCCGCGGCCGCACCCGCCTCGGCTCCGGTGACGGCCGGAGACCCCGCGGCCAACCCAGGCGCGCAACGCGACCGCGATCAAGAGTTTCGCGACGCCATGCGTTTGGCCGACCAGCGGCAGCGACTCAATCGCCGCTACGGGATGATGTGGGGCGGCTTCGGCACGGCCCTGGTCACCTACGGCTTCACGGCCGTCTTCGGTACCACCGCGAGCTTCTTCAACCGCTTCGGAACTTGGTACTTGGTGCCGGTCGTCGGGCCCTTCGTCGCCGCTCAGGACTCGGTCTTCCCCGGCTGGGCCATCACCTCCGGGGTGCTCCAGCTCGGTGGCGTCGTCCTGGGCAGCGTGGGCGCGGGCTTGTGGGTCACCGAAAAGAAACGCCTCCAGGCCACCGCCATGCGCCTCGAGGGCGGTGGCGGCGTGCAGCTGCGGCTCGAATTCTGAGCCCGGCAGCCGGATCCAGGTCACGTTCTCCCTCCATGCACGGCGATCTGCGCCGTGTGCGGGGTCGGTCTTGGCTAGACTCTGGCTGTCATGACTTTGCTGACTCGCCAACGCTTCGCCTATGGCCTGCTGTCCACGGCTTTGCTGCTCGCCGCTTGCGGTGACGACGGACAAAGCGACGACGAGACCTCGAGCTCGAGCGAAGCCGAGTCCGAAACCAGCGAAACGACATCTGGGGACGGAGATGGAGACGGAGACGGCGACGGAGATGGAGATGGCGATGGTGACGGTGACGGTGACGGAGATGGAGATGGAGATGGAGATGGAGACGGAGATGGAGATGGAGACGGAGATGGAGACGGAGACGGCGACGGCGATGGCGATGGCGATGGCGACGGCGACGGTT
>JAUIJR010000347.1 GCA_030431075.1 Polyangia bacterium
GCCCTGTGCATCTTGGCGTTGGTGTTCGGGGGGCTCGCCTTTTCGCAATGGACCCTGGGCCAGCCGTGGCGTTGGTCCGGCTTGGCCGTCGCCCTCGCCGTATTCGCCTTGGCCGGCTTGTACACCTCGGTGTTCGTGGGTCAGCGCCTCGGTGCCGAGGACATGCGAGCTCTCCACGCCGAGTTGATGCGGGCTCTAGCCGCCGATGCGGATGCGATGCCGGTGCATGTCGAGTCATTGCCGCCCGACCTGCGGGGGAGCAAGCGCGCGACCCCGTAGATCGCGCGAGATTGGCTGGCGTCCGCCTGGCGTCCCAGCCCGATACACGCGCGTCGCCCTGGGACGACGCGCGAAGTCCAAAGGGGCCCCTGTGCAGGCCAAAAGCGGCCTTTCACTGGCCGCGGCGCGAAGGGATGCTCGAAAAGGGCCTTGGCACGTGCCTTGCTCTTTACCCCTTCCATCTCGCATCGAGGCGAGCGTCGTAGGATTCCCGGGTAGCTCCCCGAGCTTCCGGCGCGCCGCTTCGATCGGAAAGGAACTTCATGCCTTCGACCCCCGCCAAGCCCTCCGCCCCCACCATCGATGACGCCCTCGCCAGCCTCGAAGCTGCCTTCGACGCCGCCGGCCCGCCGCTTCCCGGTGTCGACCGCCTGCCGCCGAGCGCCTTGGCGGTGCGTCCGAGCCGACATCGTCCCGCACGAGCGAACCACCCCACACCGACCCAGGTCGGCCGCCGCGGCGCGATGCTGGCCATGGGCGCCAGCCTCGGCCTGGCCAGCTCCTGCGCGTGGATCTTGCACCCCGAGCGTCGCCACAACCACGGCGCCCACGGCCACATCGACGTCATCCCCTTGGTCGTCGACATCTTGTGGTTCTTGCCCGGACTCATCCCCGGCATCATCTGTCTGGCCGTCGACTTCGCCAGTGGTGCGATCTTCGTGAGTCACGGCGCCGACGAAGACACCAGCGGCGAGGCGCTGGCCAAGGGCTCGGCCCCGACCCACAACCAAACGCGCTCGCACAACCGCGCCGCGCTCGCCTACGCCCCGCGCACCGAGCCCGCGCCCGATCAGCTCGAGGTTCACGGCGACTCGCGCTTGATGCTGCGCGCGCGCGGTGACGCCGACCGTCACCCCCTCGTCGTCTCGACCGCCCACGCTCGCGGCCGCCGCGAGCAGCGTCGCTTCGAGCGAGAGGCCGCGGCCGAGCCGGCGCGCCTCACCCTCGACGCGCCGCGCGCCGGCGAAGACATGGAGCTCGAGCTTCAGGTCGGCCGGATCGCCAAGCACCGGATCCGCGTTCGCGCGCCCGCCTGAGCGGCGCTTTCGACGGAACACGAGTCAGAAGGGTGGGGCCAAGTGCCCCACCCTTTTTTCACCCTGGGTACGCCTGCCCGCGTAGGTCCGTGGAGGTATCGGCCCACACCAGTGATCACGCGGACTTACGATTGAGAAAAAACTTGTATGCCAAGGCACGAAGATTGCTCCTGACCTGGGGCAGCCCGTGCTCGGGCCTTCGACCCACATGACCCGCCTTCGCCTCTTTGTCTCCCTTGTCGGCGCCTCTCTCGCCGGCGCCTGCTACCAGACCCCGTCCACGCTCGGTCAGGTCTGCAGCGAGGACGCCGCCTGCACCTGGGGAGAGCTCTGCATCGAAGGGCGCTGCGCGTTCACCGATGGCGAGACCTCGGGGGACGACGCCGAAAGTGACAGCCTCGACGAAAGCAGCGGCGCGGCCTCCTTGGACGACGAGGGGGGCAGCGAATCGAGCGGCGGCGAAACGAGCGGAGGCGACGAAGGCGGCCTCGACAGCTCGTCGACCAGCGACGACGGGGGCTCGAGCGACGACACGGGTTGGCCTGATGACGGCACGGACGACACCGGCGAAGAGCCGAGCGAGCCCGTGTGTTCCAACGGGGTGGTCGAGGGCGCCGAGACCTGCGACGGCAAGGACCTCGACGGCCAAAGCTGCGCCGACTTCGGCTTCGGTGGGGGCACGCTGAGCTGTGACGGGGCGTGCCAGCTCGACTTGAGCGACTGCTGTCTGTCCACCGGACAAAGCTGCGGCTTGCTCGGCAGCTGTTGCGGCGGCCTGAGCTGCAATCCCCTCACGCAAAAGTGCCAATAGTCGAAGTCCGATCGGCTCCACGGAGATTCTCGAGATGTTGAGCTTGAAACTCACCCTCTTTGCGCTGATGAGCACCGCGACCGTCGAGCGCGGTGAGGTCAGCGAGCTCTACGAGCGCGGCGTCGCCTCCTACCAAACCCACGACTTCGATGCCGCGATCGCGGCCTTCACAGAGGCCTACGCGATGGCGGGCGAACTCGAGGGGAGCGAGGACCGCGACCGCATCATGGCGCGCTTGCAGTTCAATCTTGGTCGCGCGCATGTGTCGGCCTACGACATCGACGGCGAGATCGAACACCTTCGGATCGCGCGTCGCTTGGTCGGCGACTACCGCCGCGCGATGCGAGCCAAAGGAGAGGACCCCGACGCGGACGCATCGGTCCAGGACATCGAAGCCCAGCTCGCCGAGCGCGAAGCGGCCTATGTGGCTGCCGCCGAGACTGAGCCCCGCGCGCTTGAAGCGTCGGAGCCGAGCGCCAAAGACGAGGCCGAGGGCCCCGAGCTCCCCGCTGTCACTGCGCCAGCCTCCGACGACCTCGATGTCCCCTCGACTCGCGAGTTGCGGGTCGCCGGCTTGGCGACTCTGGGCCTGGCTGCTCCGGCCATCGGCGCCGGAATCGGTGGCACCGTGCTCGCACGTCGCGCGCGCCTCGACTACGCCAATAGCGAGACGGCCGAAGCTCGCGCCGCCGCCGATGCCCGGGGCGAGCGGGCCAACTTGATGCAGGCCGTGGGCTACGCCAGTGGCGGTGTACTCGTCACCGCCGGCGTGGCGATGGTGGTCGTCGATGCGGTCCGCGTGCGACGGGGTCGAAGCCCCGCGCGCTACGGCGTCACGACGGGCCCGGGCGAGCTCGGGGTTGGGGTCGTCGGTCGCTTCTGAGCGACACCGTCCCCGAACAGTCCCCGATCGGGCGCCGAGCCGGTCCCCGAACGGGCGCCGATCAATCTCGCAGGGCGGCCCGGGCTTGCTCCCAGTTCTGCCCGTCGAAGTCTTCGATCGTCCAGCCCTCGAAGCCGCCGTCGAAGCAGCGGGCGTTGACCGACCAGCTCTCCGGGTGAGAGCGCGGTCGGTAAAAAGGCGAGATGCCGCAGTGGCGGCAAAACATGTGGACGGCTTTGCGCGTGCCGAAGCGGTACTCGCAAAGCGGCGAGCCCTCGGCCTGCTCGAGCTCGATCTCCAGCGCGTCTTCGGCGGCGATGAAGTGCAAGAAGGCCTTTTTCGTGCAGATGCTGCAGTTGCAGCGCAGCAGCCGCTTGGGCCCATCGACGCGCACGAAAAAACGCACGGCGCCGCAGTGGCAGCCGCCGCTTTCCCAGGGAGCGTCGCGCGGGTCGCCTCGGCTCACGCGATCAGTCTACGCAAAAACCGTAGGTGACGCGCTCGCTGGTCTCGGCGTCGATCTCGATGTCGAAGTGGACTTCCCAGTAGCCGGCCATGAACAAGTCGAGGTTGACCAGCTCGTAGCTGCCGGTCTCGTCTCCCGCGAGCAGGGCGGTGTCGGGGTTCGGCGATCCATGGCCGTGGTCGGGCATCCAGGGCGTCACCTCGATCGACATGACCTCGAGGGGGGCTCCATCGGCGTCCATGAGGGAGAGCTGCCAGTCGTTGAGGTCGCGGATCGGCGGGGCCGGGCTCGCGTCGACCAACATGATCTTGGCGAGGCCAGCTTCGCCCATGACCTCCATGCCCGCGCCGTAGCTCATCGCCCGGGTCTCCTCGGCGCAGGCCGAGGGCTCTCCGGTCTCCTCGCTGCCGCTCTCTTCGCTCGAGGGATCACAGGCCAGCGCCAAGAGGGCCACCGCCGAGATCGAGACGAGCTTCACGCGCCGCATGGGCGGAGTGTCGCACGCCGAGCGCGCTTCGCAAGGACAGGAGGTCGCAGCTTTGCCCCGCACGAAAAAATGAGGGCGGCCCGCAGCGTGTGTGTCACGCGGGGCCGCCCTCGCCCCCTCATTGCACGCATGGAGCGGATCATGTCGAAAATGGGCTCCATCTGGCCGAAACCAGCGCCGCGCGGGGCGACGTCGTGTTGCTGTCGAAGGGGGAGTACCTCCGGCGCGCCGGCCGATCACTTCGATCCCGAGAAATTTCGATTTCTGGATCTCGGGCCGCTCACGCGCGGGCTCAGCCCGCGGGCGCCGCCGGGAGCGCGGCGAGCCGAGCCTCGGCCGCCTCGAGGGCCTTGGCGTTGCGCTGACCCTCGGGCATCTCGCGCCACAGCGCGACGAGGGCCTCGACGGCCGCGCGCTCGCCTTTGGCATCCCCCCGGGCGGCGTGGGTCTTGGCCAGCAGATCCAAGGCCCGCGCCTTACGAGGTCCGTAGAGCCGCTCGACGGCGAGCTGCGCCATGGGCAGCGCGTCGTCGGGGCGCCCGAGCTCGAGCCACAACCACGCGAGTCGGTAGGGCGGCTCGTAGCTTTGCGGCTGACTTTTGAGCAGGGCCTCGAAGTCGTCGACCAGCGCCTCGCCCTCGCCCAAAAACACGTGCACCTCTTCGCGCGGCCACATGTAGGTGAGGCGGGTCGCGTCGTCGGCCGCCCCCGACCAAGCGCCGGCCAGCAGATCGCGTTGGCGTGTGGCCAAGGCGCGCGCCTTGTCCTCTTGTCCACGATCGAGGGCCAGCTCGCGCCAGTTGGCCAGCAGGTCGCTGCGGTCGTCGATGCTCAGGCGCGCCCGCCCGTCGCGTTCGAGGGCAGCGAGGGCTTCGTCCAAGGCGGCCCGGATCGCCTCGACCGCCTTGGCGTCGCCGCCGGCCTCCAGGTGAGACTTGGCGCAGCTGCGCGCGTAGTACTGAAAGTCGGTGAGGCTGGCCGAGCGCGCCTCGGCGACCTCGGCCAGGCCGAGGTTGGCGACGCGCAGACACGCATCCCATCGTTGGGCCGCGCGCAGGTTCCGGATCCGTTCGACCCAGGTGTCCGCCCGCCGCGCCCAGGGCTGCACGTTCGGGTCGAGCTTGCCTTGGGGTCCCAGCTGCGCGTCGGCTCGTTCGAGCGCGCGGGCGAAGTGGGTCTCGGCCTTCGCGTGCTCGCCCGCTTGGGCGGCGACGATGGCGTGTCGCAAGAGGGAGTCGGGGTCTGTGGGGTCGAGCTCTCGTCCGCGGCCAAAGGCCTGGGCCCCCGACTCGGCGAAGGCGACGAACTGCTCGGGTGAAGCCGCCCCGGCGAAACGCGCGAGCACGCTGCGGTCGGCCGGGTCGAGCACGAAGAAGGTCGGCCACATGCTCATCTCGAGCGCGCCGCTCAGTTCGGCATTCTCGGGCTTGTCGGTGTCGACGGCCAGCCACACGAAGCGCTCGGCCAAGGCCGCGACCCGAGCTTCGCGCAGCACGGTCGACTGCATCGACAAACAGGTGTGACACCAAGGCGCCCACATGTCGACGAGCACCGGCTTTTTCTCGGCCATGGCCTTTTGCCGGGCCGCCTCCCAGTCGTCTTCGATCCACGCGATCGGATCGACTTGGACGACCGTCGGCCCGGCGCGCTTCTCGGCATCGGCGTCGGCTTTGGCGTCGGCGTCGGCTTTGGCGTCAGCGTCGGGTAGCTCGCCTTGACCCACGGGGCGCGGCGGCGGCGTCTTGCTCTCGCACGCGAGGCTCGACACAAAGGTGAAGCACAAAGTCGAAGTCACGACGCGGGCGAGGCGCGAGCGAGCCATGGAGGCAGCATAGGCGTGTCGCCACGGCTATCGCCAGCGAAGCGCGTGATTCGTCGCCGCATCCGTGCTACTGGGCCCCC
>JAUIJR010000348.1 GCA_030431075.1 Polyangia bacterium
CGGTGATGGCGACGGCGACGGCGACGGTGATGGCGACGGCGACGGCGACGGCGACGGCGATGGCGACGGTGATGGCGACGGCGACGGTGATGGTGATGGCGACGGTGATGGTGATGGCGACGGTGATGGCGACGGCGACGGTGACGGTGATGGCGACGGTGACGGTGACGGCGATGGCGACGGCGATGGCGACGGAGATGGAGATGGAGATGGAGACGGCGACGCTTCTTGGCCAGTCGACGCACAGGGGTGCCCTCTCGATGTCGACGCCCTCGTCGAGCCCGGGGGGCCGCCGCTCGAGGAGGCGCTCGACAACCTTCCACCGGGCGCGAAGGTTGGAATCTGCGCCGGGCACTACGAGATCAACTTGGACTCCGCCCCCTTGGTGACCGACCTCGTCTTGGTGGGTGCGGGCTCCGCAACGACGACGTTGAGCGCAGCCGAATGTTGGAGCGAGGTGCTCTCATTGACCATCAGCGGGGATGTGCTCGTACGAGGGCTGCAGATCCAAGGCGGAAGCTGTGCGCCCGGATTCGCCGTCGGCGGAAACCCGGGATCGAAGCTCGAACTCTACGACGTGAAGATCGTCGACACCTCCGGTGACATGGGGGCCGCACTCGCCGTCTCCGACGCGGACCTCTTTGCGGAAGAAGTCGAACTGATAGCGTGCGAGGGATTCACGGCCGGTGGTTGCCTCGCAGTGACCGGAGCTGACGAAGTCGCATTGATCGATGTTTTCGTCGAAAACGGACTGGCCGACCGGGGAGGCGGCGCCTACTTCGAGATGCCCGGCGGAAACTTGGAGATGCTTCGCGTCACCTTCTCGTTGAACACGGCCCTCTCGAGCGATGGAGGCGGGATGTACGTCACGGGTGCGGCGCTGGCTATCGACGCGGTGGACCTGCGTTTTGAGTTCAACGTCGCGGCGGAGGACGGCGGCGGGGCCTTCGTCGCTGGAGCGGCGGTCGTCGGGCTCACGGGGGGAGAGTTTCTCGACAATGCGGCCGCCGAGGGCGCTGCGCTGATCGTCGAGGCGGCCGACCAGTTCCTGATTGAGGGGACGACCTTCACCGGGAACGCAGCGAGCGGGCGCACCGTGCTCGTCCTGCCCGAGTCGCCCCTGGGGTCGGTGAACGGTGTCGACTTCGACTCCAACGAGATCAACTCTGCGGGACGCGGAGTCGTGGCGGTCGAAAAGCGCAATGTCTCGGGGCCGCAGCTCGAGTTCCTCGACATCAGCCACACCGGGACCCCTTCGCCGCTGTTGTGGCTGGACGATGGAGTTTCAGCCTTCGTCACGGGGAGCAGCTTCGACGTGGCGGATGCGAACAACTCGGAATTCATCTCGGGCGCATCTAGCTGGGCGTGCACCGGCGGAACGGAACCCTTGTGTCAGACGAACTGAGTCTGCGGGACACCGCCTCGATGGCTGGGACCGCGGAGTCGAGACTCGAGTCCGGCGCTCGAGTCCGATTCGGAGGCATCAGATGCTGAAGCTACAACGAGCGACGATCGTGATCGCGGTGGCCTGTAGTCCCCTTGGGTGTGACGATGTCACGAACGAGAGGGGGGCGGTGGGGCCGACCGGGCCGACCGGGCCAACCGGAAGTACGGGGCCGACGGGCGCCGCCGGCCACGCGGGCTCTCCCGGTCTGCCCGGCGCGACCGGTCTGCCCGGAGCGACCGGCCCCGCGGGGCCTGCGGGGGTCATGGGCCCGACGGGAGCGGTGGGCCCCATGGGTCCGACCGGCGCGCCAGGTGGCATCGGCCCGACGGGCGCTGCCGGCACACCGGGCGTCGCGGGACCGGCGGGCGTCACGGGCCCGGTCGGAGCGCCTGGCCCGACGGGAGTTCCCGGGCCCACCGGCGCGAAGGGAGCGACCGGTGCGACGGGCTCTACCGGACCTTTGGGTCCGGCCGGGACGGCGGGGCTGCATTGTTGGGATTCCGACGGTGATGGGATCGCAGATCCCGAAGAGGACCTCAACGGCGATGGCGGCTGGGACGCGGATGACTGCCGCATTCCCGGGGGCGTTCTGCTCGGAAGCGTTTCCTGGACCGAGTCCACATCGGTGTCGAGCGGCGCATGGGTGGACATCGGAGACGCACTGGAGATCACAACGCGAGGCGGCGCATTGCAGATAGCGACGCGTCTCTACTTTCAAAACGGCTCGCATGCGTCGTGCCGCGTGCTCGCCGACGACGCGTGGGTAGGCTCCCTCGCGGGCAAGACCGAGCCGAGCGGAGCTTTTGGTCACGGCATCGTGTGCGCCGGCGCGTGCGGTGGGTGGGGTGCTTGGACCCGTACCGAGACCCACGCCGACATACCGGCTGGGAGCTACACGATCACGCTCCAGTGTCGGACGGACGCGGGAACCTTGAACGTGGGCTCCTCGGGCATTCAGCTTGGGATGGACGTTGTCGAGCTCGGGGTCGTCGGCGAATCTCCCTAGCTCGAGCACTGCAGGGCAGTCCCCTTCGTTGGCGCGCCGGGCCCGGCTGCCCGTTCGCTGGCGTGAAACAAAGGCCCCCTGCCCTCGCGGCACGGGGCCTTTTTTGTGCCTGGCGCGACTTCTGCGGCACATGCGCGCGACTTGGTCTAAAGTCATGTCGGAGGCTCCGCTCCGCCTACCTTCGCCATGACCTTGCTCTCTGGACCTCGTTCACCCCTGTTCGCCGCCGCCTTACTGTCCGTCGCGGGTGCATGCTCGCGGCCGGCCGACGGCGGCCCCAACGACACGAGCACGGACACCGGCAGCAGCACCGAGAGCAGCACCAGCGGCAGCAGCACCACCGAGAGCAGCACCAGCTCCGCTGGCGACAACGAGACCGGCGAGAGCGGCGAGACCGAAGGAGGTCAAGATGGCTGGGCCTGTGGAGAAGGCCCGACCCTGTGTGCCCAGCGTCCCATCGGCATCAACGACACCACCAACGATGGCATCGAGGTCCAAGCCGCGCTCGACTTGGTCCTTCGAGAGGGCGGATGGCCCATCGACTGGAGGATCGACGGCGCCGGCACCACGGAGCTGAAGCTCAGCATCCTCGACACCGAAGGTGTCGAGGTCATCCAGCACTACGGGGTCGACGAGTGCGGCGCCGGGGCATTCGCCAGCGCGGATTGCCACGGAGGGTTCGCGTTGACGGCCCCTGGACATCTCGAGAGCAGCGACGGACGCATCGACGTCGATACGACCCTCCATGTGGAGACGAACTTCAACGTGGGCGGCGGCTATGGTGTCTTGATCGATCTCGACTTCGACGCCGCCGAGAACCAGGGCAGCTTGCCCGAGTGGGTCGAGGTCGATGGCCTCTCCTACCAACTCGTGGACTTCAGATTCACCGGGGGCTTCGGCGTCAGCGAAGACCCCTCGGGTATCTACGACCCCGTCTGGACCTTGTGGGCGAACCAGGGCTCGCAAATAGTCATCGCCTACAAAGCTCCCTGAGCGCTGACTGCCTCAGGGCTCAGGCCGCAAAGAGCTCGAGCGCCTCTTCACGCCAGGGTCGCGCGGCGCGAACTTGTCGCGACAACAAGCGCGACTGGGCCGCGTCTCGCTGCAGGCCGACGAAACTGACGAGTCGACGCAAGATCCAACGCGTACGCTTTCGCGCCTCGGAGTCGAGGCCATCGAGCTCTTGGCACAGCTCGGCCGAAGCCGAGCGGAACATCCACGCGGCCGGCCCCAGCTCGGCGTGCATGATGGTCGTGAGGCCGTGTTGGGCCAGCGTGCGGTAGACCGGGAGCATGCCCTCGACGAGGCCTTTGACGCCGCGCGCGAGCTTGGCCGCCTCGACCTCGTCGTCGAGGTTGGCGAGCGCGTAAACGTCCTCGATGCTGGGATCCCAGAGCATCACGCCTTCGACGCCCAGGGGCTCTAGACCGGCCACCAGCTGCTGCGCGAGGGCGGACGGATCGAGGGCCGAGGCGGCGTCGGGGACCAATGCGCGACGGTGCAGACGTGGCACGGCGGCGCCCGCGAGCCGGTGCTTGACGCCCTCGATCTCGATCTCGATGCGCTCGAAGCTCGGCTGCTCGACCGTGCCCACCATCGCGCCGAGGCTAGCACAGGCGTACTCGCGAAAAGCTCCGCCCAAAGACCCCCAGAAGCTTCACTCGCGCGGGTCTTTCCCGCTCGCTTCCCGGCCTCGCGCGCGCGCCGCTGCGACCTGGATCACCCCAAGTACACCCTGCTGCAAGCGCCCCCGCGAGCCCCGCACAGTTGATAGCTTGCCCCGAGATGATCGTCGCCAATCGCCGTTCCTGGGTCGACCAGGTGCTCTCGTGGCAAGGCACGGCCCTGCGCGTCGTGTGGCGTCGGGTGGCGGTGGCCACCGGCTTGGCCGTGGTCGCCACGATCCTCCAAGACCAGTACCAGCTCTTCGAGACGAACCTGACGCCCCTGCCCTTCACGCTGATCGGCTTGGCCTTGTCGATCTACCTCGGCTTTCGCAACAACACGGGCTACGACCGCTTTTGGGAGGGCCGCAAGCTGTGGGGACGGCTGGTCAACGTGTCGCGCTCCTTCGCCCGGCAAGTGCAGACCCTGGCCGGCAAGGATCCCGAAGAGCATCGCGCCTTGGTCCGCATGCAGATCGGCTACGTGCACGCGGTGCGCTTGCACCTACGCGACGAGGACACGCTCGAGGAGCTAGCGCCCTTCGTCGACGAAGCGACGATGGCCCGCCTCCCCCAAAGCCGCAACCGGCCCATCGTGATCTTGCACGCGATGGCCCAGCGCCTGCGCGCCATCTACGACCGCGGCGACCTGCACCCGATGCACCTTCGCCTGCTCGAAGAGAGCCTGACCGAGTGCACCGGCATCCAAGGGGCCTGCGAGCGCATCAAGAGCACGCCCATCCCCTTTAGCTACACGGTGCTGATGCATCGCATCGTGGCCGTCTACTGCTTGGGCCTGCCCTTTGGCATCGTCGACGTCATCCACGGCTTCACGCCGGTGGTGGTGATGATCGTCGCTTACGCCTTTTACGGCCTCGACGCGGTCGGCACCGAGATCGAGAACCCCTTCGACTGCGACGCCAACGACCTGCCGCTGAGCGCCCTGTCACGGACGATCGAGATCAACTTGCGCGAAGCCATCGGCGAGACCGAGCTGCCGGAGTTTTTGGCGCCGGTGGACGGCGTGCTGCACTGAGGGCAGGCACGCCGGGGCGTCTCGCGGACGCCCTCGGGTCGTGGGCCTAGCGCCCTACAGCGCGCCGCACTCGTCGAGGCCGACGACCTTGGGGTAGTACATCACGAAGTTGACGCACATCTCGTCTTCGGTGCGGGGGCCGCCTTGGACGGGGTCTTCGTTGTCCGAGTTGTCGTAGACGCAGTGCACGTTGACCTGGTCGCCCGGGTACAAAGTGGCCTCGGTCGGACGGAAGGTCTGGTAGTCGAAGCGGTAGGGATCTTCGCGGCCCAGCTCGTAGGGGTCGCCGCCGTCGCCGGGGATGATCTCGCCCCACAAGACCGAGCCGATCTCGTGCGCGTGCAGCCAGGTGCCGATGACGTTCATCTGCTCGGGGAAGTAGGCCTCCGAGAAGCTGGGCGGGCAGTCGGCGAGGTGCTCGTGCGCGGCCTCGCCGGCGGGGATGTTGATGTTCGTGATGTCCCCAAAGGTCACGATGCCCGCGTCGTGCTCGCGCTTGTTCTTGGTCCAGTGCACGTCGAAGCCGCCGTTGTCGTAGAACTTGTCGTGCAGCGGGTTGTCGTAGTGCACCTGGAAGCGGATGTTGACCAGTCCGTTCTCACCCGCAGGCATGCCCACGTGCTCGGGCAGCTGCAGCTCTTCGCCGCCGGGGGCCCAGCCCCAGATCATGCCCTCCCAGGGCTCTTCGATGCAGGGCGTCGCGGGG
>JAUIJR010000349.1 GCA_030431075.1 Polyangia bacterium
CCCGTCCACCCAGCTGTCACAGATCTGGAGCTGCGGCGCCGCGAAGGGATCGGCCGGGTACCACGCGGGCAGCTGCATGTAGCAGGCGAGCTGAAAGTCCAAGCGCTCGTCGGCGACGAGATCCCACGAGTCTCCGTAGCTGGCGCTCACGCACTTTTGGTCTTTGGCGCAGCACTGGTAGCTGGTCACGTCGGGGTGGTTCGAGGCGACCCACGCGGTGGTCGACCCGGCGACCAAGGCCGAGGTGGTGCCCTTGTCGCCGGTCTTCACCGGTGCGCCGATCAACGCCGACCAGGCCTTTTGGGCGTCGCCCCCCGAGCTCAACACGGGCAAGGTGGTGCCGGCGAATTGGGGGCCCCTTTGGGTCAAGTTCGGCGGGGTCGCCAGCACCCGCAACAGCTCGCGGTAGTAGTCGGTGAAGTAGTCGCTGGTCTCGGCGATGGCCTTGGACTCGCCCGAGCCGCCCGCCGCGATGGGATGAACGTCGACGAGAGCTTCGGCCGTCGCTGCGTCGACGCTCTCCCACGCGTACACCTCGCCCCAGCGGTTCATCGTGAAGTTGTTGAGATAGTCCGCCCCGCAAAGCGCATCGGAGGGCGGATAGTTCAGCAGCATGACCGACCAGTGATTCACCAGCGGCAGCCCCAGCGGCAAGTAGAAGGCCCACGGCGGGCACTGCTTGTCACTGGTCGCGCACTGGTGCTGAACGACCCGGTCTTTGCAGACGCCCTCGTTGACGCAGCGCTCCCATCCCGCGAGCCCGAGCGCGCCGGCGGCCAAAAAGCGCGGGAGCTGGATCGCGTAGTCTTGCAGGTGACATCCGGTGGCCGAGATCTCCACCTTGGCGCTGGCCGCGGTGGAGCTCACGGAGATCTCGCTGAAGCCGTCGCGCTGCAGCGAGGCGGTCACGAAGCTCTGGATCGAGGCGTCGAGGGTCTCGGGTACGCGGCTTTGATCGCCGCTCGCGTCGTAGGGAAAGGCGAGCTCCCCTCGCACCGGGAAGAGCTTGGCCAGCTGCTCCGGACTTTGGCCCAAGTCGACGGTGACCGAGCCGGCGCTGGGATCGCTGCAAGTCGCGGGCAGGGCGTCGAATCCTTCCGGGCGCTTGGGTAGCTCGACCGAGGCCGCGCCGGTGCTGCCGGTGCTGCCCGTGGCGCCGGTGCTGCCCGTCGCACCGGTGGATCCGGTGCTGCCCGTGCTTCCGGTGGCGCCGGTGCTCCCCGTGCTCGCGGTGGCGCCGGTGGCTCCACCCTCACTTGCGGCCCGATCTTTTTTGCAGGCGGGCGCGACCAAGATCAGCGTGGTGGCGGCGAGGTAGAGCCCCAAGCGAGGAGGGAGCGAGCGAGACGGCATGCGAAGGACTCTAGTCGGGGCCCGAGCGCGTCGACAAATTGACGATTTCACCCCAAAGCCACCCGGGCAGACTGCCTTGTGCCGATGGGCCGCTGCGCGATAGTTTGAGGCCCGCTGGAGATCGACGCCGTCGGTCGCGGGTGGTCGAAACTCGATGTCGGAACTCTCGTCGCGCGGTCGAAGGTTGGTCGAGTCTCCGCCTTTGGCGGCCTACGTCGCGGCGCACTTCGAGCAGCTCGAAGACGCTTGGGATCCGCAGGACAACCCGACCGGCTACATCGGCTTGTGCATCGCCGAGAACAAGCTGCTCGCGGGGGAGTTCTTGGCCGCCCTCGAGTCGACCTTGCCCGCCCCGGCCGAGACCCTGGCCTACGACGCGGTGGTGGGAAACCTCGAGTTCCGGCGGGCCCTCGCCGACTTCATGGGACGGCACTTGGTGCAGGGCCCGGTCGACGCCGAGCAACTGATCGTGCTCGGCGGGGCGGGCAGCGTGCTCGAGCAGCTCTTTTACGTGATCGCGGATCCCCGAGAGACGGTGCTCGTGCCGACGCCCAGCTACGCGGGTTTTTGGGCGGACCTCGAGACCCGCGACGAACTGCATCTGCAGACCGTCGATGCGCGCAGCGAGACCGGTTTCGCCTTGGATCTCGAGGCCCTCGAGGCCGCCCGCCTGGCCGCGCCGACGCCGGTCCGGGCCTTGTTGTTGACCAGCCCGGACAATCCCTTGGGGCGAGTCCATCCGCGCGAGACCCTCGAGCAGGTGGCGGCTTGGGCCGACGCTCACGAGATCCATCTGGTCTTCGACGAGGTCTACGCGCTGTCGGTCTTTGGTCCGCGGGCCTTCACCAGCGGAGCGCAGCTGTCGGGAGGGCTCGGCCCGCGTCACCATGTCGTGTGGGGTTTTTCCAAGGACTTCGGCGCCAGTGGCCTGCGCTGCGGTGTCTTGCTCAGCCACAACGCGCAGGTTCGCCGCGCCGTCGGGGAGCTCGCGTACTGGTCGGGCTGCTCGGGGCACACCCAGTACATGCTCGCGCGCTTTTTGTCCGACGCCGCTCGCGCGGACGCCTACGTGACGCGCATGCGAGAGAGCCTCGGGGGTGCGCACGCGACGGTGAGCGCGGCCCTGCACGACGAGGGCATCGACTTTCGTCCCGGCGAGGCGGGCTTTTTCGTGGTCTGCGATCTGCGCGCACACCTGAGCGAGGCCAGCTGGGAGGGGGAGCGCCGCTTGTGGGCGCGCCTCTTGGCCGAAGCGCGCGTCAACTTGACCCCGGGTGAGGCCTGCCGGATCGCGGAGCCCGGCTTTTTTCGCCTCTGCTACGCCTCCATGCCCGCGGCGGCCGTTCGCGAGGGGGTGGCGCGGCTCGGCCGCGCGCTCGGCTCCAAGCCCTCCGGCGGCTGACTTCGCGCACCCTTGTCGCTGGGCCAGCGGCGGGTAGGATTCGCGCGATGCAAAGTCCGCGGACCAAGATCAAAGACGCCCTCACCCTGCGCCCCGGGGATGCGGGGGCCGAGAATCTGCGGATCAAAGGGTGGCTGCGCTCGCTTCGCGACTCGAAGCAGGTCGTGTTCATGACGGTGAACGACGGCTCGTGCTTCGCCTCCTTGCAAGCGGTGCTCGGCCCCGAGGTCGAGGGACTGGAGCTCTTGCGCAAGCTGGGCACCGGCGCGGCGGTCGAGCTCGAAGGGGATCTGGTCGACTCGCCGGCCAAGGGCCAGTCGGTCGAGCTCAAGGTCAAGCGCGGCGCGCTGATCGGCGATGCGGGCTCGGACTATCCCCTGCAAAAAAAGCGGCACGGCTTCGAGTTCCTCCGCGACATCGCCCATCTGCGCGTGCGCACCAACACCTTCGGCGCGGTCTTTCGCGTGCGTTCGGTCCTGGCCCAGGCGGTGCACGAGTTCTTCGCCCAGCGCGGCTTCGTCTACGTGCACACGCCGATCATCACCGCGAGCGACTGCGAGGGCGCCGGCGAGATGTTCCGCGTGACGACCCTGGACGACGCCAACCCCCCTCGAGAGACGGGCGGCGCCGTCGACTACAAGCAGGACTTCTTCGCGCGGCCGGCCTACCTCACCGTCTCCGGGCAGCTCAACGGTGAGTCCTTCGCTTTGGGCCTCGGGGACATCTACACCTTTGGGCCGACCTTTCGCGCCGAGAACTCCAACACGAGCCGGCACGCGGCCGAGTTTTGGATGATCGAGCCGGAGATGGCCTTTTGCGATCTCGACGACGACTGCGACTTGGCCGAGGCCTTCGTCAAGCACTGCCTCTCGGCCGTGCTCGAGCGCTCGGCCGAGGACCTCGCCTTTTTCAACCAACGGATCGACAAGGGGCTCATCGATCGCCTAGAGAAGGTGGTCGCCTCCGACTTCGCCCGTGTCGACTACGGCGAGGCGGTCGAGCGACTCGAAAAAAGCGGCAAGAAGTTCGAGTACCCCGTGCACTGGGGAGCGAACTTGCAAGCCGAGCACGAGCGCTGGCTGACCGAAGAGGCCTTCGGGCGTCCGACCTTCGTCGTGAACTACCCCAAGGCGATCAAGGCCTTTTATATGCGGCGCAACGACGACGGTCGGACCGTCGCGGCCATGGATCTGCTCGTGCCGAAGATCGGCGAGCTCATCGGCGGCTCCCAACGCGAGGAGCGTCTCGATGTCTTGACCGCGGCCATCGAAGAGCTGCCGCACGCCACCGTCGAGGACTACGCGTGGTACCTGGACACGCGCCGCTTCGGCAGCGTGCCGCACGCAGGCTTTGGCCTCGGCTTCGAGCGCCTCGTCATGTACGCGACGGGCATGGAGAACATCCGCGATGTGATCCCGTTCCCGCGCACGCCCCGAAACGCCGCCTTTTGATGCGCGATTCGCTCCATGTCTTTCGCACCGGACACCCGGTGCGAAGGGCGGTTTTTGCGCGCGTTAAAGAGCAGTGATTCCGCTCACTTGGAGGGTTCGCGAAAGCGATCGTGGCCGGCGAGGGGCGCGGCGGCTAAATTTTTTTGGTCTAGGGGTGAAATTTTTGACGGGATCCGTTGAAGCACTTGCACCAAGTCGTCGTCTGGAAACGCGGCGGCCACGATGAACCCCCGGACGCCTGAGCCAACCGTAAAGACCGAGAGGAATTAGTCGATGTACTTGCGCAAAAACCGTGTCCGTTGCGGGGAGACCCGCCGAACCTATCTCTCCATCGCCCACAACGTGTGGTGGTCCGGTGACAATGGAAAGAAGGCCCAAAGCCGTCCCGTCGTCATCGCCAGCTTTGGCGTCGAAGACAAAGTCGATGTCGATCTCGCCCGCGAGGTCGTGGCCGCCGTGGAGAACTGCGCCCCCAAGTTTCCGACCCGCCGCGGCGAAGGCAAGGCCGCGACCATGCGGATCGCACAAGAGATCCGTCGCATCGAGGGCTTTTTGAAGGTCCTCGTCTCGCGGCGCCTCGGACTCGCCGAGCACCTCCCGCCCGGCGACGAGCGCCAAAACGTTCTCGAGCTTCTCATCCGTGAAGAGCTCGCCCAGCCCGAGACCGGCATGCGCGAAGCGGAGATCTTGACCAAGCTCCGTCAGCGTCTCGGGGGCTGAGGCCAACAGCGCGGCGCCTTCGCACGGAGGCGGCCGCGGCCATCGCCGACCCTGGATGGAAAGGGCGTCCCTCGCGAGTGCGAGGCGACGCCCTTTTGTCGTGGTCCGCGACTCAGGCGCCCATGCCGGCGAGCTCGACGATCATCGACTCGGGCAGGGGGCCACCGAGCTCGCGCGAGACGAAGACCTTGGCCTTGTTGCGCACCAACAAGGTGCCGACGCTCAGACGCGGCGCGTGCACGGTCAGGGCCGAGAACTCGAGGCCGTCGATCTCGAGGCTCTCGGCCTTCGCTTCGAATTGCGCCTTGTCCAAGGGGACGGCGTCCAAGAGCAGCTCGCTGAAGAAGTCGACCCGCACCGCGATGTCGATGCGACGGCCTTGGAGGCGCTCGGAGAGCGCGCGATCCATGCCCTCGGGGACATCGCCTTTGAGCTTGCGGACGATGAAGGCGCCCAAGATGTCCGTGTCGCCGAGCTCGGCTTCGGGGGCGACCACGGCGCCGATCTCGTCGATGTGACAACGCAGACCATCGCGGGCTTTCTCGGCCAAGGCGGCGCGCTCGGCTGCCTCGGCGTCGCGCTCGGCCGCGCGCCGCTTGGCGTCGGCGGCCGCCTCCTCGGCCCGGTTGTTGCGGGCGGCGGGCTTGGTCGCGGCCGCCGGCGAGGGCGTGTGGCTGCTTTGGGCTTCGCCGGGAGGGGGGGCGGTCTCGGCGGCCTCCTCCGGTGCTTCGGGGGGCTGACCGATCAGGGTCTCGAGCAGCTCGCGGTCGTCACCCACGACGTCGACCACGGGCAGCTCGATCCGGGGTCCACCTTCGAAGCCGTTTTCGAGCTCCTCGAGGGACAAGCGCAGCTGGGCGGCCAGGCGCGCGACCGGCCACTCTTCTTCGGCGGCCTCGGGGG
>JAUIJR010000350.1 GCA_030431075.1 Polyangia bacterium
GCAAGCCGGTCGCCTCGCCGATCCCGAGCTCACGCAGTTCGCCAACATGGGCCTGGCGGCCTACCACTTGGGCGTGCAGGACTACGTGAAGGCCGAGGGCCTACTCGCCAGCGTGGTCGACACCGAGAGTCCCCAGCAGACCATGGCGCGCCTGCTGCACGCGGAGTCCGTGCTCGGCCAGGCCTTCGAGGACGACAAGCTCACGCACCCCGAGAAGCTCGACGCCGCGGCCGAGATGTACGAGAGCATCCACGAGGCCAGCAGCGAAGGCATCTACAAGGGGCGCGCGGCCGACGGCCTGGCCGCGATCGGCTACTACAAAAAGGACAAAGACATGACCTGCAAGTGGGCGGCCGATGCGTCGACCCTCTACGCCGATGCGGGCGCGTCCGACTACTTGCAAGAGGGGCCCAAAGGTCCCGCCGAAGCGCTTCGCTGCGGCGAAGGCTGAGCCCCCGAGACCCGCTCCGTGTCCAAGGCCCGCGACCGACTCACGCCCTACTTCGACCTCTTCGATCGCCTCGGGGACGAAGAGCTCGCGCGCTTGGCCGACGTGAAGATCGCCATGGTCACCGAGGTTCGGAGCTTGGTGGTCGACATCTACGACCCGCTGCGCGAGTACGAAAAGCTGCTCGAGCAGCTCGACGACCGCCAGATCAGCAAGCTCTTTGGCATGCCGGAGGAGGCCGCCCGCATCTGGCGACTGGCGCGTGCGCCGGAGACCTTGTCGGCCGAGGCCCGGCGGGCCGCCGGGGTCTTGGATCCGATCATGGGCGCGGACGAGGACGACGATGACGACTTGTTGATCGTGGTGGACGAGCCCGCCGCCTCGCAGCCGCCGGAGGGCGACGACGAGGACATGGACTGGAGCGACTTCTAACTCTCACCTGCCCGGAAGTCCTGCACCTCTCACCTGCCCGGAAGTCCTGCACCACGTCATGGATCGGAGTGAGTCTTGAACGACGCGGAGCCACCGCGCTCGCGCAAAGGCCTCTACGTTGCGCTGGCCTTGGTCGCCGCCGTCATCGCAGGGCTGATTCTCACCGCCCCGGGCGTTGAGTCACCGGACTGCCTGCGCGACTGCGTACGTGCAAACTCGGACGAAGGTACGTCGAAGGAGTCTACCGAAGCCATGTGCGCCGACTTTTGCAAGCTCCAACTCCGCTTCCCTTGATCTTCCCGGAATCCCTTGATCTTCCCGGAATCCCTTGATCTTCCCGGAATCCCTTGATCTTCCCGGAATCCCTTGATCTTCCCGGAAGGCCCGCAAACTCTCGAGTAGTGGCAAGTCGCCGCGCACCCTCCCGCCCCTGCCCGAATCTCGGCAACACGCGTACCGCCAGCCCTCGCCAACAAAAATTCGACACGCGGACCGCCAAACTGCGCTTCCCGCCAGCACCTCCGGGCGGGTCGCCGTGCCCGCCTGGTCTTCGACTCCACTGGGCTAACCCGGCGGACCTGAAGAGCACCGAACGCCAAACCGCCTGCGCATCAACCACGTCCCCGCGGGAAACTCGACTTCGCGTTCCCCACTAAGCCAACGTCGAAGCGCGGCGCGGTAGGCCCTGATGAACTCGCGCGACCGCTGCAGCGCCTCGCGTCGAGCCCATCGACTCGAGGACGCGACGCGGGGTGCTGCCCCAAAGAGTTCTTGCGTCGTTTCCGGCGTCTCCCACCAACTCTGTCGGAGGACCCCCCGCATGCTCAGGACCTTGCGTCCTGACTTCGCGCGTTCGGCCGACGCCGACGCCTCTCGCAGTGCGACGCGCCGGCGAACCTCGGCCCGCAGCTCGGTATCGGTGAGCGTTCCTTGGGCGACGGGCGGGCGAACGAGCTTGAACGACACTCGCTCGGGTGAACTCCATCGCCCACGATAGCTTCGGCGTTTTGGCTCCCATGATCGCTTTCTCCGGCCGCGTGCGTGCTTGGACGGTCTTTCGGCTGGTCGCCACAGCCCAGATCGGGGACGTTCCACGATCACTTCCTTGCCGTACTCGAGCTTCGCGGAACTGGGCCCGCGCCACGCCGTCGCACGACCCACCAGATGCGCTGCAACTGGATTGGCCAAGACGTAGGCGCAGTGGCGCAAGATGGTCTCCTCGTCGGTCTCGACCACTATGTTGTAACCATCTTCGATGTTCGAGCCGCGTGTACCTCGAAGCGCGTTCAGGGCTCGAGACAAGAGCGAGTGGAGCTTCTGCGTGAACTCGGGCAGATCTGCGTTCCGCGGCGTGAGGACCACGTGAAAGTGGTTGCTCATGAAGCAGAACTCATGAACGTCGATTTCAAACCCGGCCAGGACAGCAGCGAATACGTACCAGATCGTGGCCGCAATGGCGGGCGTCGGCAGGAAGCGGAACATCCGGCTGGTGGCCTGCACCGTGATCATGACGGTTTGGCCAGCGACGATTTCTCTCGGAGGGGTCACGCAGGCCCCGTCGGCCGCGCGACGAGATGCTTGCAGGATTTTTTGGTGTGCAGGACTTCCGGGCAGGTCAGTGCTTCCGGGCAGGTCAGTGGGGAAAGGTGGCGGGTCCCCGAAGGGTCACCACCGAGAAGCCCTCGGCCACCCGATCCCCTCGGTTGTGGTAGCCGTGCTTCTGGTCCCCGGAGAACGCGGCCAGGTCGCCGCGCTCCAGAACGAGACGCGTGCCCTCGACGAAGAGCGTGATGCAACCGCGCACGCAGTAGAGGTACTCGTAGGTCCCTGCCCGGTGCGGTACCCCGGTCATCCGAGCACCGGCGGCCAATACCATCCGGTCAATCTCCATCCCCGGGATCGGGTGGGGCATCAACTTGTGAACTTCGACCGCGCGCTCGCCACCACGCGCCTTGGTCGGCAGGCTCCCTGCGGGGAAGTGCTCGACGCGCAAGCGTGGCCGACTCAGGAGTTCCTCGAGGGTCAGGCCGAGTGCACCCGACAAAGACACCAAGACGCTCAGGGTCGGATTCGCCAGACCACTTTCCAAGTTGGCGACCGTCGACCGCGGCAAGCTGGCGGCGCTGGCCAGTCGAGCTTGGCTCCAGCCCCGGACAGCGCGCTGCGCGCGTAGGTTCTCGGCCAAATGCCCCGAGAGCGCCTCCATACCTGCTGCCGGTGTCTCCATCCCTGTCCACAAGATGAGCAACTGACATCAAAATGTCAAGAATGACATCTTGATGTCCGAATCTGCGAAACCCCACCTAGGAGGACCCAACATGCAGGTCAAGCAGCTCGATCACATCAACCTCTCTGTCGACTCACTTTCGACCAGCGTCGATTGGTATGCGCGCGTCTTCGGCTTTTCCGTCGTCGAGCGTGGCGTCATGGACGGCTCGCCCTGGGCCATCTTGAAAGCCGGAGAGGCCATGCTCGCGCTGTACGAGGACGGCGCGCGCACGCACCACGACCGCTTCAGCCTCAAAGACCGCCGCTTGCACGGACTCAATCATTTCGCCTTGCGCGTCGACGATCGGGCCGCCTGGGAGTCCCGTGTCCTCGAGCAGGCGATCCCGGTCGAGTACGAGGGGGCGGTGGAGTGGCCGCACTCGGTCAGCTGGTACTTGGTGGATCCCACCGGCTACCAGATCGAGGTTGTGCACTGGAACAACGCCAAAATCGCGTTCCACGGGGCCTAACGCCTGCCCGGAAGTCCTGCACACGTTGAGGCGGGCGGTCGCGGGGGTCGCTCAGTGGCCGTACACCCGCGCCAAGACCACCGTCAGGTACTCCCCCTCGGGAAAGCCAATCGGCACGGGATGGTCCGCCCCTGCCCCCCAGCGGCCCAGCACCACCAGGCGCTTGCGGGCCGCGTGGGCCGACTCGCGCAAGGTCGCCTCGAAACTGGGCCGGTCGACGTGACTCGAGCACGAAGCCGCCAGCCAAAAACCACCGTCGACCACATGGTCGAGGCAGGCGCGATGCAAGGCCTTGTAGGCCTTCAGCGCGCCCGGCTGGCTCTTTTGGTTCGGCGCGAAGTTGGGCGGATCCGAGACCACGAGGTCGAAGCGCTCCCCGGCCGCGGCAAACTGCTCGAAGGCCGACTCCACCTTGCACGCCATGACCCGGTGGCACGACGGCTCCAGGCCGTTCAGCGGCCAGGCTTGCTCGGCCAAGGCCAGCGCGGGGGCGGCCACGTCCACCGAGGTCACCTCGGAGGCGCCGCCGAGCGCCGCCGCGAGCGAGAAGCCCCCCGTGTAGGCGAAGAGGTTCAAGACCCGGCCCCGCGTGGCCAACTCCCGCACGCGCAGACGAGAGACGCGGTGATCCAAGAACATCCCCGTTTTTTGGCCCTGCCGCAGGTCGGCCAACATCTTCATGCCCTGCTCTTCGAAGGGCACGGGGGCCTCGGGCAGCTGCCCGAAGACGGCCGTCGTCGACTTGTCCGCCCCTCGACCTCGGCGCAACAAGAGATGCTCCACCCCGCGCTTGCGAAGTTCGGCCTCGAAGACCGGGGCCAAGGTGGCCCAACGTGAGCCTGCCGCTTCGCCGTCGAGCTTGAGCACCGCGTGGCGCCCGTAGCGGTCACACACAAAGCCGGGCAAGCCGTCACCCTCGCCGTGCACCAGACGATAAGCATCCGTCGCGCCCCAGGTCGGCGCGAGCCGATCGCGCAGTCCCAGGGCTTGGGCGAGCCGCATCTCCAAAAAGGGCAGGTCCAAGCTGACGCGTTGGGTAGTGAGCAGCCGCACCCCGATCGGCCCGGCCTCGGCCCAGCCGGCCGCCAAGAACTTGCCGCGACGATCGTGCACCTCGACCGGGTCGCCGGGCTCGGCTTCGAAGGGGGCGAGAGCCTCCCGGTAGATCCACGGATGCCCGTGGGCGACGACGCGCTCGAGGGACTTGATGAGCCGCAGGCGCTGCGGCCGCGGGCGCGAGGCGGGCATCGGCGCGCAGCTTAGCAGGTCGGGCGCGCGGCCGTGCCCCATGCGAGCGCGCGACGGCCCGCCTGAGATGCCCCGGCGACTTGCCCGGAAGTCATGCACATGTGATTCATCCCCCCATGACCGTCCCCGCCGAAGAGCTCGTCCACTGGGCCGACAACGCGGCCAAGCGCACGATCGCTGCCGCTGGCGAGGGCCGAAAACGCTTCACCTGCGCCGCCGGCATCACGCCTTCGGGAGTCGTGCACGTCGGCAACTTCCGCGAGGTGATCACCGTGGACTTGGTCGCGCGCGCCCTGGCCGACCGCGGCGTCGAGGTGCGCTTCATCTACAGCTGGGACGACTTCGACGTCTTTCGCAAGGTGCCGCAAGGCATGCCGCGCGCCGAGATGCTCGAAGACAACCTGCGTCGCAGCATCGCCCATGTGCCCGACCCCTACGACGAGCACGACTCCTACGCGAGCCACAACATCGCGGCCTTCGAGTCGAGCATGGCTCCGCTTTGCATCGCGCCGGAGTTCATTCGTCAGTCGCGGCGCTACCAGGCGGGCGACTACGCCGAGGGCATCAAGCGCGCGCTCGAGAACGCGGCGACCATCCGCGAGATCCTCAACGAGCACCGCAAGACGCCACTGGGCGAGGACTGGCTCCCTTTGTCGGGCTTTTGCAGTGCCTGCGGACGCGACGAGATCGATCTCACCTGGGAGGCCGGCTACGAGGTGCAGGTCCACTGTCGCAGCTGCGCGCACGACGAGAGCGTCGACCTGCGCAAGGGCGGGCAGCTCAAGTTGCCCTGGCGCATCGACTGGCCGATGCGCTGGGCGCACGAAGAAGTCTGCTTCGAGCCCGGCGGCAAGGACCACAGCTCGGCCGGCGGCTCCTACGACACCGGCAAGGAGATCGCCAAGCGCGTCTACGACTGGGCTGCGCCGCAGTACGTCGCGTACGACTTCGTGTCG
>JAUIJR010000351.1 GCA_030431075.1 Polyangia bacterium
CTTCGGTCACTACGGGCCCTTTTTCATCCGCATGACCTGGCACAGCGCGGGCACCTACCGCATCCACGATGGACGCGGCGGCGGCAGCACCGGCAACCAACGCTTCGCGCCCCTCAACAGCTGGCCCGACAACGGCAACCTCGACAAGGCGCGGCGCTTGTTGTGGCCCATCAAGCAAAAGTACGGCGCGAAGATCTCCTGGGCCGACCTGATGATCCTGACCGGCAACGTCGCCCTCGAGTCGATGGGCTTTTCGACCTTCGGCTTCGGCGGTGGACGCGAGGATATCTGGGCGCCGGAGAAGGACATCGATTGGGGCCCCGAGACCACCTGGCTCGGCGACGAGCGCTACAGCGGCGACCGTGACCTGGCGCGCCCGCTGGGCGCCGTGCAGATGGGGCTGATCTACGTGAACCCCGAAGGGCCCAACGGCAACCCGGATCCGCTGGCCGCGGCCAAGGACATCCGCGAGACCTTCGAGCGCATGGCCATGAACGACGAAGAGACCGTGGCGCTGATCGCCGGTGGTCACAGCTTCGGCAAGACGCACGGCGCCGCGCCCGACTCGAACTTGGGGCGTGAGCCCGAAGGCGCGCCGATCGAGGCCCAGGGCTTCGGCTGGAACAACAGCCACGGCACGGGCAAAGGCGGCGACGCGATCACCAGCGGTCTCGAGGGCACCTGGACGCCCACGCCGACGAAGTGGGACAACAGCTTTTTCGACACCCTCTTCGGCTACGAGTGGGAGAAGTTCAAGAGCCCAGCCGGCGCGTGGCAGTGGCGGCCCAAGGACGGCGCGGCCTCGGATGCGGTGGTCGACGCCCACGACCCGAGCAAGAAGCACCCGCCGGTGATGCTGACCACCGACTTGTCGCTGCGCATGGATCCGGCCTACGAGAAGATCTCGCGCCGCTTTCACGAGAACCCCGACGAGTTCGCCAAGGCCTTCGCCAAGGCCTGGTACAAGCTCACGCACCGCGACATGGGGCCGACCAGCCGCTACCTGGGGCCCGAAGTCCCCAAAGAAGAGCTGCTGTGGCAAGACCCGGTCCCGGCCGTCGACCACCCGCTGATCGATGAGGCGGACATCGCCGCCCTCGAAGGCAAGCTGCTCGCGTCGGGCCTGAGCGTGGCCCAGCTGGTCTCGACGGCCTGGGCCTCGGCCTCGACCTACCGCGGCAGCGACATGCGTGGCGGAGCCAACGGGGCCCGTCTCCGTCTCGCGCCCCAAAAAGACTGGGCGGTGAACGAGCCGGCCGAGCTCGGCAAGGTACTCGCCACGCTCGAGAAGCTCCAAAAAGAGTTCAACGACGCCCAAGGCGGACAAAAGCGCGTCTCGCTGGCCGACTTGATCGTGCTCGGGGGCGTGGCCGCCGTGAAGAAGGCCGCGAAGGATGCGGGCGTTTCGGTGGAGCTTCCCTTTCACCCGGGCCGGACGGACGCCAGCGCCGACCAGACCGATGTCGAGGCCTTCACCTACCTCGAGCCCAAAGCCGACGGCTTTCGCAACTGGGCGGCCGAGGGCTTCGAAGAGCTCCAAGAGCGCATCTTGGTCGACAAGGCCCAGTTGCTGACCCTGAGCGCCCCAGAGATGACCGCCCTGGTCGGCGGACTGCGCGTACTCGGAGCGAACTTCGGGCAGTCCAAGCACGGCGTGTTCACCGACGCCCCCGGCAAGCTGACGAACGACTTTTTCGTCAACCTGCTCGACATGAGCACGAAGTGGACGCCCAAACACAAAGGCAGCTACGAGGGTCACGATCGAGACTCGGGCAAACTACGCTGGACGGCCACCCGCGCCGACCTCATCTTTGGCTCACACTCGCAGCTGCGCGCCCTGGCCGAGGTCTACGCGGCCGACGACGCGAAACAAAAGTTCGCCCAAGACTTCGCCGACGCCTTCGGCAAGGTGATGGAGCTCGACCGCTTCGATCTCGACTGAGGCAGAGGTGACACGCCAAAACGCCGGGCCCGCTTGACGGACCCGGCCCCATCGCCGACACTCATCGCACGGGCCAAGCTCCTTCGGGGGCTTGGCCCGCTTCGTTGCACGACGCCGGTCCCACGCGGGGGGCCGGCGTTTTTCGTGCGCGCGCCCCATGCGAGGCCGACGCGCCCTCCACCCGCGCCGGATCGTCATGCCCAAACTCGAACTGCAGGCCGACTGTCGGCGCTGCGCGGCCTTGTGCTGCGTAGCCACCCACTTCGACGCGAGCGAAGACTTCGCCCTCACCAAAGCCGCCGGCGAGCCCTGCCCTCACCTCGACGGGATCCAGCACCGCTGCACCATCCACGCCGAACGCCTCGCGCGCGGCTTCACCGGCTGCCTCGCCTACGACTGCCACGGCGCCGGCCAGTGGGTCTGCGCCCACCTCGAGGACGCGACGAAGCGGCAGCTCGCCTTCATGCGTCTGCGGCCGATCTTCCGCGCGCTATGGATCCTCGAAGGGGCAAGGGCGCGGCTTGGCCCCCGCGCCGCCCCCGAGATCGACACCGAAATCCGACGCCTTCATGAGCTCCTCGAACAGCCTGCGCTGCCCCGCGAGGCCGCCGTCACGCACGCGAGCGCCCAAGCCCTGGCGTGTGTGCGGGCGTGGGCGCAAAGAGACGGCCGACTTCGCCGCTAACCCGCGACGCAAAAGAAGTCGACTTCGGCCTGGTCCGGCGTGTCCTTGAAGTCGTCACACGCGGTGCCGCACAGGCGAATCTCTTGGTTGGTCGAGTCCGTGTAGAACCAACCGACGTCGCTCGGACCGCACACGCCACCGACGGGCGTCGGCACGATCTGATCGTAGGTCACACCTTGGACGACCACGTCCACCATGTCGGGGAATGGGGGCGCGACCGAGACCGAGATATCGCAGGTGGCGACGTCGGTGACGATCTGGTCGAAGGCCGTGACGAGCGCGGCCGGGCTCAATGCGCTGTAGAAGTCGGTGCTTGCGCCCGTTTGCGGGACACCACCCGCTTGTGCGTAGCCATTCATCTCGTCGACCACCGTCGGGTCACTCAAGAAGAAGCCGACCACGTAGGTGGGGACACCTGCGTTGGCGTTCGCCTGGATGTTGGCGGTCAAGGTCGGCACCGTGTTCTCACCCGAGAAGCCCGGTGGATTGCAGTCCGGGCCCGCCATCGGCGGGTTCCCCTGGTCCCGACCGTCGGAGATCACGCCGTCCATGAACAAGACGATGGCCGTCTTCTCACCGCTCGGGATGTTCCCGTTGATCCAGGTCGTCGCCGCGTCGTAGCCACTTTGCGCCGGCGTCACCATGTTTCCGCTCCCGGTCGCTGTGGCGGCTGGCAGGGTCGACGTGAACGCCGTGAGGTTGTTGAGCGCCGGGGGCACTTGGAGTCCCGGCACCACCTCGCAGCTCGTCGGATAGGTCACCGTCACCCCGGCCGGCTCGTGCACGGTCGGGAACCAGTTCGCGCCGAACTTGATGGAGTCCTGCCGCTGCATCACCACGTCGCTGAGAGTCTCGTGAAGGATCTGCCAAAAGCTCTTCACGACGCCGCCACCAAAATCGATGGAGCTCCCGAACATCGAGCCCGACTTGTCGAGCACGAAGACCAAGTTCGGTGGCTGAAAGTCTACCGACGGCGGCTGCGTGAGGCAGGGCTCGACCATCGCGCCGTCGCCGTCTCCGTCTCCGTCTCCGTCTCCGTCTCCGTCGCCATCACCGTCGCCATCGCCATCTCCATCTCCATCTCCATCTCCATCTCCATCTCCATCTCCATCTCCATCGCCGTCTCCATCTCCATCGCCGTCTCCGTCGCCATCTCCATCTCCATCGCCGTCTCCATCTCCATCTCCATCGCCGTCTCCGTCGCCATCTCCATCTCCATCTCCATCTCCGTCGCCATCTCCGTCTCCATCGCCATCTCCATCCCCGTCACCATCGCCATCTCCATCCCCGTCACCATCGCCATCCCCGTCACCATCGCCATCCCCGTCGCCATCCCCATCTCCATCGCCGCTCGTCATCGTGCCGGCTTCCCCCTCTCCACCTTCGCTGGAGCCGGTCTCGTCCGCGCTTTCGCTGCCCTCCTCGCCGGTGCTGCCGGTGGTGAAGGTCGAAAGGCCTGTGTCGCTGGTGTTGGGTTGGTCGTCGGCACACGCGAGGGCCACCACGGAGGCCAAGGACAACAAGCTGATCAAGCGCGGTCGCATGCCGGGATGTTAGCGGATCTGGGTGCCCCCTCCCCTGCGCGAGATTGCGGCCCTTCGGCCGCTCGCACCGCGGCCGGCGCCGGCTCTCCCCCGGCCAAAGCGCACTGCGAAGGGTTTGCCTAGGGCGGCGGCGCCATGCTGTCGCGGGCCCAGGCGCAAGGCTGCGCGTCGCAGTAGCGCAAGGTGGGCAGCGCGCCTTCGCCTTTGGGGAGCAACAAGGCGAGCCGCTGCTGTCCCTCGGGGGGCGCCGCGCCGCCGCAGTAAGGGGGATCGAAAAAGAGCAGCTCGGTCTTCCCGCCGCTCGCGTGCGCACTCACGACGCGACCTGGACTGCCTTGCCACCAGTTCTCGAACACGAAGAGCTGGTGGCGCGACCAATCGATCCCGCTGGGTCGAGATCCGCCCCCCTCCATGCAGGCCACCCGCGCCGCAAAGGCGTCTTCGCTGCGAAGGGCGATCGGCTCGCCGCTTTCGCGCGGACACAGCTCGCCCGCGTAGGCCGTGAACTCAACGAGGGTTGCGCGACGGGGGCGCTCGCAGCCCTCGGGCAGTGTGGCCTGATTGTCCGAGCCACCACCCGCGCCCGAGGCATGACTGCCCTCTCCCGCGTCCTCGCGCGCCTGTCCCGTCGCACAGCCCGCGCCGAGCAGCATCGTCACGAGCAACCACGCGCGCCATCCGCCCGAAGAATCCACATGGACATCCTACCCCAGCGTGCCCGCATCACTGGCCGCCGACATCGCCTCCGGGGTAGCCTTGGAAGGTGACTCGACTGACGCTTCGTCGTTGGACTCTCTGCTTGTGCCTCGCGGCGACGGTCGGTGCCTGCAAAGACGAGCCCTCGGTCATCGACGCGCCCGTCGTCCAAGTCGATGGAGCCGAGCCACAAGACACCCCCGTCCCGACGGGGGACCCCAACGATCCCACGCGCCCTCAGATCCTCGGCATCGTCGGCCCCGCCAACGTCGCCCCCGGCCAGGTCGTCACCTTGCGCATCTTCACCGACTTCGAGCCCTCGGCCGACATCGTCGGTCTCGCCTTGGTCGTCGACGATGCCGACAGCTGGTACTTCGTCGATGCCGATCCGGCCGTCGCCGCCAGCTCCGACATCGGCCGTTACGTCTTTCAGCTGCGCGTCGAGGTCTCCCCCGACGCCATGCCCGGCGACCAGACCGAGCTGCGCTTCGCCTTGCTGCGCGCGCCCCAAGTCGCCGGCGGCTACCAAAGCTGGACCCTCTCGATCGACGGCGACACCGTCATGTGCCCCGAAGCCGCCGAGTGCAGCGCGCTCAGCTGCGGCGTCGATCCCATCTGCGGCGTGAGCTGCGGCAGCTGCTCCGGCGAGCTCGTCTGCAGCGTCGAAGGCGTCTGCGAGCCGCCCGCGACCGGCGACGGTGATGGAGACGGTGACGGTGATGGAGACGGTGACGGTGATGGAGACGGTGACGGGGATGGAGACGGCGATGGCGACGGCGACGGCGATGGTGACGGTGACGGCGACGGTGATGGAGACGGTGATGGAGACGGTGATGGTGATGGTGATGGTGATGGTGATGGTGATGGCGATGGCGATGCGCTGATCGAACTGGTCTATGCGCTGGGGGCGGAGTACCGCGCCAATGCGACATTCGTGATGAACTCCAAGACAGC
>JAUIJR010000008.1 GCA_030431075.1 Polyangia bacterium
GTTGCATGACCGGGGACCATGCGAGCCGCGGTCTCTGCGTAGCGCCGCACTGCGTCTCGATCCTCGAAGGCGTCGTCGAACTCAGACATCGCCACATGCATTCTCGATGGCGCGCGCCCTCTTGCCTCGGCGGGCGCGTGCGCGACGACGCACTCGGGTAGCCAACACGGCCAAAGTGAGTTCGCCGAGGCGCTCGAGCAAGAGCGACTCGGCGGCCTTGATGCTCGCGCGCAGTGAGTCGTTGACGGCGGCCTCGACGAGGCAGTCGGGCTCCTCGCGACGAAAGCCCAGAACTACGGTGGGAGGGGCGCCCAGGGCCTCGTGAATGGCGAGCAAGGAGAGGTCTTTCGGATCCCGGGCCAATGACCAGCCTCCTCGGTGGCCTTTGCTCGAACGGACGATGCCTGCGTCGCGCACCCCGGCCAAAATGCGCCGGACCACCACGGCATTCGTCTCGGCTACCTTCGCCAAGCGCTCGGAGGTCATGGGCTCGTCGCTGCGTTCCATATGCAAGAGCAAATGCAACGCGGTTGAAAGTCGGCTGTCAGCTCTCACGTAGCTTTAAATGTTACATGAAAGAGGGCTCGCTTCAAGGGCGGGAATGCCCTTTGGCAGGGCCGCATCGCACGACCGCCCAAACGGCGATCCTCGAGGCTCGAGAGACGCCATCTTGACAGCGGCCGTGCACAGCACGTACTCGCGAGTTCATGCGCTCCCCCTCTCGCATCACTCCCGCCCTGTTCGCCCTGAGCCTCTTCGTTGGGTGTGACGGCGGCGACAAAGAGGTCTCGACCGCGGAGCCGGGAACGGGCCAGGCCCTCGTCGCCGACGCCAAGGAGGACGCCAAAGACGAAGTCGAGGACGCCAAGGCGCCCAAGGACGAGGACAAGGGCACGGCCGAGCTGACCCTCGGCGACGACGGCGAGGTGTGGAAGGCCAAGCGTGCGTCCGCCCGGCTCAAAGACGGCGGCAAGCTGCGGATTACCGCGAGCGTGCAGACCACCTCCGAGGACAAGACCTCGCGGCGCCAGCTGAGCTTGACGGTCACGGACTACAAAGGTCCCGGCAAGTACGTCATCACGGACATGATGTCGAACCTCACCGCCGTCAGCCTGGACCTCGGTGGGATCAAGAAGGCCGAAGCCGAGGGCGACAAGGCCAAGACCGACGAGGAGGCCACCAAGGCCGCCCTCGATGGCATCAAAGGTGGCAGCGTCCTGCTGCTTCGCGACGCGAAGGTCGAGATCACCAAGGCCGACGACGACTTCATCGACGGCACCATCGAGTGGAGTGGGGTCTCGACCGGCGGCCCCGCGAAGCTCAGCGGGACCTTTCACGCGCGCGTGAAGGACTGAGCGAGTCTAGGGTGCGGCAGCGAGCTTCGATGCCGTGCCCACTCGCCTCGTGATAGCTTGGGGCCCTCGAAGACCGTGGCCGGCTCCTCACTTCTCACCCTTCTCGACGACATCGCCACCACCCTCGACGACGTGGCGGTGATGACCAAAGCCGCCGCGCAAAAGACGGCGGGCATCTTGGGCGACGACCTCGCCGTCAACGCCGAACAGGTGACGGGCGTGGCCGCCGACCGCGAGCTCCCGGTGGTGTGGGCGGTGGCCAAGGGCTCGCTGCTCAACAAGGCGATCTTGGTGCCCGCGGCGCTCGCCATCAGCGCCTTCGCCCCTTGGGCCATTACGCCCCTACTGATGATCGGCGGCACCTTCTTGTGCTTCGAGGGCGCCCACAAGGTGCTCCACAAGCTCCTGCACGAGGACGAGGAAGCGGCGGAACACCAAGCCCATGTGAACGCGCTCGCCGACCCCGAGGTCGACCTCGTCGAGTTCGAGAAGAACAAGATCAAAGGCGCCATCCGCACCGACTTCATCTTGTCCGCCGAGATCATCGTGATCTCGCTGGGGACCGTCGCCGAGGTCGACTTCACCACGCGCGTCCTCACCTTGATCGCGATCGCCTTGGTGATGACCGTCGGCGTCTACGGCCTGGTCGCCGGCATCGTGAAGATGGACGACGGCGGCCTCGCCATGAGCCGCCGCCCCAATGGCCTCGTCGCCGCGATCGGCCGCGGGCTGGTGGCCGCCTCCCCCTACCTCATGCGCTTTTTGGGGATCGCCGGCACCATCGCCATGTTCTTGGTCGGCGGTGACATCTTGTTGCACGGGATCCCCGGCGCCGAGGCCTGGCTGCACGACACCCTCCCCCACGACGGCGTCGCCGGCTTCTTCGCCGGGCTCGGCGCGAGCGCCACCACCGGCATCGTGGCGGGTTTGATCGTGGTCGGGGTGGTTAACGCGATCCAACGCCTGCGCGGCGGCGGCGGCAGCGAACACTGACGCAAGCGCCGCCCGTGGCCGACCCGCGCCGGGCCTCAGGGATCCCAGCGGAAGATCAGCGACCCGAGTTCAAAGGCCGTCGTCGCCACCGAGACCTTGTAGCACTGGCCCACGACCAAGTTGCGGAACTCGCCGCCGTGCTTGTCGGTGTCCTCCACCGCGCCGGCGGGTGTGACCCCATAGGTCACCGGCCCCTCGAAGCCCTCGTCGGGAGCGCCGGGGTGGCTGACGGACCAGTAGGTCTCGCCGCCGGTGACGGGGGTCGGTCCGGCCGGGATGTTGGCGGAGGGATCGGTGACCCAAGCTGCGAGCGCCGGATCCTCGCTCGCCCAGTCGAAGACCATGCGCCCATTCGCGTCGATCTCGATCTCGACGGCCAAGACCCCCTCGCTGCCCTCTTCGCACTCTCCGGGCGGGGTCGGGGGCTCCAAGCTCCACTGCACCTCGTCGAACACGAAACCCGGACCCGAAAAGCTCCCGCGCCCGCTCGCTTCGAGCCCTTCGTCGATGGGGAGCATCGACGCCGACTCGGGACGAAAGTCCGCGAAGGAGGGCCCGATGGCGACCGGCAAGGGCGGCAAGTGCAGGGTCTCGCCGGACATGACCACGTGCAGCGCCCGTTCGAGGTCCAAGCCGTAGTCGACGACGATGTCGGCACCCGAGGGGGTCGGCGTGGCGAACACCCGCGCGCGGCTGATGCTCGTGTTCTCCTCGTCCCAAGTCTGCTCGAGGGGGTTGAGGGTCGGCGCACGGACGACGAACGCGTACTCGCCCTCGAGCTCCATGCCGGGCGCGGCCGCCGTCCGAAAGCTCGTGCTCCGCTCGGCAAAAAAGCTGCGCTCGTCCCAAGACTCGAGCCCCTCGCCCACGACCAAGGTGTAATCGCTTTCGAACTCGAGCATCGCGCTCGGCTCGACGACGAGATGGCGCGCGTCCTCCTCGTCGACTCGAACGCGCACCTCGACGGGCTCCCCCGCTGCATCGAGCAGCTGAATGTGCGCGAGGTTCTCGTCCGCCGACCACACGGGCATCGAGAGATCCAAGGTCAAGGCCTGGTCCACACCAAAGGCGAGTTCGCCCTTGGCGGGAAAGCTGCGCAGCGCAAAGAAGTCACGCGCCGTCAGCGCTCCGAGGTAGCGCGTCAGCGCCTCGACTTCCTCGCTCGTCAGGGGCGTCTCGTGAAAGGCCTCGGCCGCGGCGGCCACGGCCGCTTCGAGCGAGGTCGCCTCGCCGGTCTTGAGCCACGCGCCGTTGCGGTAGGCGCCGACCAAGGCCGGTATGTCCGAGAGCCCCGGCGTGATGCCCTCGGCCAAGCTGCGTTGACTGGTGGTGAGCGGCAAGGGGTGGCAGCTCGCGCAGGCCTCGGCGTAGAGCGCCTCGGCCTCCATCGCGTCCGAGGACCAAGAGCCATCGCGCTCGGTGAGGTGATTCGCCGCGGCCGGCGGCATGATCGAGCCGAGGTAGGCACCCAGGGTCGTCGCCTCCTGCGTCGTCGGACGGATCCCGACATTGCCCGTCACGGTGTAGGCGTAGTTCTCGATGGTCGAGAGGTAGCCCGCCCATCCCAGGGGGCTGGTGCCTTGCGTCCAAAAGAAGGGACGCGGGACGACGCGATTCTCGACCGGGCCCGCGTTCCAGACCAGGGTGTCCGTCAATCCGTCGACATGGCAGCCGTTGCACGACCAGGTCGTCCCGTAGGTCCGCCCCGCGCCGGTGAAAAATGCCTGTCCGGTGGCGACCGCCTGCGGACGGGGGTCCTCATCGGTGATGCCGGTGGCTTCGACCACGCCATCGAAGCCGACGGCCGTGATCATCACGCCTTGGTGGCCATGCACGAACAGCCGCGTGCCATCGCTGGTCAGCGCGCGCGGTCGGCCCTCCGAGACCGTGCGTAGCTCTTCTTCGAGCGTCACCGGGTCCAGGGCCACGAGCGCGTCGTTGCCCTCGGAGACGATCCAAAGATGCCCGTCGGCCTCCACCATCCCGCCGGGGGAGACGAAGGCGCCCGTCGAAGAGGGCTGGCGCGAGAGATCGGCGGAAGCGATCGCCTCCCCGGTCATCGCGTTGAAGGCACGCACTTCGTAGATGAAGCTCGGCGCTTCTTCGTCGGCCAAGCCCACCGAGGTGTCGTTGCGCAGGCCCGCCAACCATAGAGTGTTTCCGTCGGCGCTCACGAGCAGCCCCCCGAGGGTCGAGCCGACATCCTCGACGACGCTCTCGACCTCCAAGCTCTCGGTGTCGATGATCAGCAGGTCTCGCTCGAGCGCCACCGGGTCGTCCCCGTAGGGAAAGCGCTGCGTCTGCCCCGAGCGCCGGCTCGCCGCGTAGAGTCGGTCGCCACTGGGCGAGAGCGCGAGGTGGGTGACGTCGAAGCCGGCCTCGATCAGCCCCACCCGCTCACGACGCTCGAGGTCGACGACGGCCACGGCCGATTGGTAGGGCAGCGCGACGAAGGCCCGCGTCCCGGCCGGATCGACCACGACGCTGGCGGGCTCATCGCCCACCCAGATCGCGTCGATGATCCGTCGGCTCTCCTGGTCGACCAGGCCCAAGGTGTCCGCACCGCGCTGCGCCACGACGACCCAGTCCCGACCGGGGACCGGCGCGAGGGCCACGGGCCAAGCGCCCACCGGCAGTTGTGCCACGCGTTCCAAGCTCGCGGCGTCCAGCACCGAGAGCGTCGGCGTCATGACGTTGGCCACCCAAATCTCCTCGCCGACCGATGCGACCGAGTTCGTCGGAAAGAGGTTCGAGTTGTGAAAGGGAATGGCGTCGGTGTCGACCACCGAGAGCTCCAGCTCGAGGCCTTCGCCGGCGCTGAAGCGATACGCCCCGGCCAGGTGCGGCGTAAAGCGGTGGATGCCATCGGCGCCGGCCACAATCTCGTTCGCGTTGTTCTCCGGCGCCGCGTCGAGCGACCACTGCAACTGCGCGCACTCGCTGCGCGTCTCGTCGAAACGCGGCAGCCAATGGGTCGAGCCGACGGCGAAGCGCCGCGTCGGCTGCGCCTCGAAGGCTTGCGTCACACAAGACTCGAGCTCGGGCCCCGCGTCGTCGTCGCTGCAGCCCGCCGCCCCGAGCGTGAGTCCGAGCGCCAAGACCCAGACCGAGCTCGTGAGATCGGCGGGCCGGGAAGATCGGCGTCGTGGTTGAAGGTGATGATGCATGATCTTCTCCGGCCTTCGCACGCGCGCCTCAGCTGGGGTCGACCAAGGTGATCTCGGCCGCAACGGCCATCGCCGCATCTACGGTGATCCCGTCGACCGTCCCGATCGGGTCTTCGGCCCCGGGCGCCGTCGGGCTCGTCGGCTCGAGATCGATGTAGGCCATGACGCACGCGGGCCCCTCGGCCACACCGCTGAGCGTCTGCATATGCGGGAAGGTCGGCGACTCGACCTGCGCAAAGGCAGCTGGCGGCCCCGCCGGCGGGCACGCACCAAAGGCCGCGATCGTCATGCGACCCGAGGCGCTGCCCTCGTACTTGATGGTCAGATCGATGTCGCCAAAGCCATCGCCATCTCCGTCGCCATCTCCATCCCCGTCTCCATCTCCGTCGCCGTCTCCATCTCCGTCACCATCTCCGTCACCGTCGCCATCCCCGGTCGACTCGGACTCGGACTCGGACTCGGACTCGGACTCGGCCTCGGACTCGGACTCGGACTCGGACTCGGACTCGGACTCGGACTCGGACTCGTCCTCGCCCTCGGATCCGGAGTCGCAGGCGGGCGTCCCGAGGAGGCAAAGGGTGGAAATCGCGGTGATGAGCAAAGTGCTTTGGATGCGCATGAGAAGGGGTCGACGCGTGGGCGTCGTTTCGGCGCGCGAAATACATCGACCCCTGCATCGACTCCAGCGCGACGCGCCACCTCATCGAGACGCTGAAGGTCGACGCAACACGAAAGCCCGACAAAGCCCCCTTCCCCATCGAGACGGTGCACAATCCGACAAACGATGATTGAACCATCGAAGGCCTCGAAGGCTCGCGCACACCACCGCTTTCGCAATCGGCTGCGAACTTTTCTCGGCGTTGCGTCCCCTTCGAGCCCTCGGCGCAAATGCCCGCGTCCCCTTCGAGCATCGAGCATCATGCGATGACGACGATCCCGACCGAGCCCACGCACGCACACCTGCTGCGAATCTTGGCGCGCGACTACCCGGCCAAAGCCCACGCGCAGATCCTCGACTGGCTCGACGAGTTCGGCGTCGAAGACTGGCACCGAGAACACGAACGCGTACGCCTCGCGATCCTCAAGCTCGGCGAAGGTGAACTCGACACCTTGCGCCACTACCTCGAGGTCGCCAAGCGCGACCATCGCGACGTCCTCGCCTGGGCCGAGTTTCCCGACGCGATGAAGCTCGGCGCCCCGGGCCCCGAGGGTCCCAACTCTCAGACCCGCGCCGCCGCCGCCCGCCGCGATCGCGAGGCCTACGCCGCCTGGTTTTGGCGCAGCTAGTCGCGCCGACTTTCAGCCCTCGAGCATCGCCAGAGCTTCGGCCTCGGTCACACACTCGCGCTCACCCGCGAAGGCGTAGGCCTCGGGCTTGTTGTCGATGAACCACTCCTTGACGACGCGCACCCCGCTGCGGTCGTCGAGAGATCCGATCGTGAGCGAAGTCGTCCCTTGGTACTTGCCCTCGGCTGTAAGGCGCCAAAAGAGGCTGGATCCACAGGCTTTGCAAAAGCCACGCTCGGCGATGTCCGAACTTTGCACCCACGCGAGCCCCTCCTCCTTCGTAAATTCGAGCGACTCCACGAAGATGGCGATCCAGGGGCCTCCGGCCCATCGCAGGCACATGCCGCAGTGGCACACACTGGCCGATTCGGGGCGCAGACCGTGCGCCACGAAGCGAACGGCCCCACACAGACATTGACCGGTGCGGTCCATGCGCATCGATCTAACACCTGCGCTGCCGTCTGTGGGCCTTTGGCGACCTCACATCACAAAGCAAAGATCCAAGTTGGAGCGAGTCCCGTAGGAAAGGTAGAAACGCCCCCCACGGCTCGTCCGAACCCGACGAGCGCGCCCCCGGGGACGCACGACACGCGACCCAGATCTTTCGCCCGCCCTCGAGTTCATGGCCAGCCCCTCCCCCCGCACCCCGAAATTCGAGGCCATCATGGTCGGCCTCGAGTGGCTCGGCTTGTTCGTCTTCGCTGGGCTCGCAGTCTCGATCGCGGCGGTGGTCGCCAGCAACACCATGGAGGAGCCCTGGTGGTTGCTGTTGCTGATCCCGATGATCCCGATCGGCTTCCTGATCGCGGACCTCGTGACCGGATTCGGGCACTTTTTTGCGGACAACTTCTGCTCCGCCGACACGCCGATCATCGGGCACGCCTTGGTGTTCCGCTTTCGCCAGCACCACGAAGACCAGCTCTTCATCTGCACCCTCGGCTTTCGTGAACTCAACGGGGGCCTGGCCGGCCTCGCGGTGCCCTGGCTCGGCCTCGGACTTGGGCTCGCCCTCTACGGCGGGGCCGCCGCCACCATCACCGCCACCTTGTGCCTGAGCAGCGCCTTTTTCATGGCGTCCACCAACCAGATCCACCGCTGGGCGCACGAAAAAGCCCCGGCCGGGATCCGCTGGCTGCAAAAGCGCGAGCTCATCTTGTCCCCGCGCCGCCACGCCAAGCATCACAAGGCGCCGCACGACATCCACTTTTGTATCTCCTGCGGCTGGTGCAACACCCTGCTCGACCGCGTCCGCTTTTGGCACCACCTGACCGACTTCCTCGTCTTTTTGGGCTTCCCCCAAGCCGAAGAGTCCGTCATGGGGACCGCCCGCCAGCGCGCCCTCGCCGAAGCCACCACGACGGCCACCGTCAACGCCCGCGTCGAGGCCTGAACGCCGCCCCACTCGCGGGGAGTTCTCTGGTGCGCGCCAGCGCGCTAGTCTCGCCCCCGTAGCGATGGCGCGCGCAAAGTCCTCCACCACCAAGAACCCGAAGGGTCGGCGAGCGGCTCCCGCGGCCGAAGGCAGCGGCGCCCGAAAGGGCGCGAAGGCGCGAAGCGCCGGAGGAAGCGAAGCCAAGAAGACCGCGGCAAAGAAGAAGACTTCGGCCAAGAAGACCGCGGCCAAGAAGCCGAAGCTCCTCTCCGGCGGAAACCCGCAGATCCCCAAAGGCGACGGCGACGGGCCGGTCCAGGACTACATCGCGGCGATGCCGGGATGGAAGCAGGAGGTGGGTCGCACACTCGACGCCCTGGCCCAAGCGGCGCTGCCCAAGCTCAACAAGGCGGTCAAGTGGAACACGCCCTTTTACGGGGTCGACGGCAGCGGCTGGATCATGGGCTTTCACTGCGTCACGAAGTACGTGAAGGTGACCTTCTTCAACGGCGAGGCCCTCGATCCCAAGCCGCCCGAGACCTCGTCGATGCCGAAGGTGCGCTACTTCCACATCTACGAGGGCGACGAGATCGACGCCAAGCAGTTCAAGAAGTGGCTGCGCCAAGCCGCCAAGGTCGAGGGCTGGTTTCCCTAGCGCGGGGGGCTAGGCCTGGCGTTTGCCGAGCACCTGGTAGACCAAGATCGGCTCGGCGCGGCCTTTGACCTGGTATTCGCGGATGGGCTCGGCTTCGATGCGATCTTTGACCAGCTCGTAGAGTTGGCCCGAGATGACGATGTCGCAGCCGAGGTCCTTGGTCAGGCCTTCGAGGCGGGAGGCCACATTCACCGTGTCACCGATGACCGTGTACTCCATGCGCTCCGAGTGGCCCATGTTGCCGGCCACGACTTGCCCGTAGTGCAGACCCACGCCCGTGCGGATCTCGGGGAGGCCGCGGGCCGCGAAGTCTTCGTTGATCTTGGCCAGCTTGTCTCGCATCTCCAGCGCGGCCAAGACCGCTTGGAGGGGGTCTTCGGGCTCGGGGGTCGGGGCGCCGAAGACGGCCATGATCGCGTCTCCGATGAACTTATCGACCACGCCGCGGTGGGTCAGGATGCTCTCGACCATCCCCGAGAAGTACTCGTTGAGGAAGTCGAGGAGCTCGCGCGGGGGCATGCGCTCCGAGATGCTCGTGAACGATCGGATGTCCGAGAAGAGCACCGTCACCGGGACCAGCTCGCCGCCCAGCTCTTGGTCGCGCGCCATCAGGTGGTCGGCCACCTGACGCGTCACATAGCGGCCAAAGGTCTCTTTGAGTCGGTCCCGCTCTTCGAGCCCCTCGAGGGCCGCGTTGAAGCTCTCCGAGAGCAGCTGGAGTTCGTCGTGGGTCTCGATGACCTTCGCTTTTTCGTACTTGCCCTCGCGTAGCTTGCGGGCGGCTGCCGCCATCGATTCGATCCCGCTCGCCAGCTTGTGCGCGTAGCGCAGGGCCAAGCCGAGCACGACGAGGATGGCGACGCCGAGGATGCCGAGGTGGCGGTAGAGGTCGCGCCGGGCCATCGCGCGCAGCTCGCTTACGTCCCGCGTCGCCGTGAGCTCGACGAGGTGTCCGTGCGCCTGCAGCTTGTGGGGATGAAAGGTCTCGAGCGCGAAGAGGTGGTCGTGATCTTCTTTGAAGACCACCTCTTCTTTGGCGCTGCGTAGATCCGGGGCGGGATGCGAGGCCGTGGTGGCGACGCGCTCACCGTCGACGCTGAGCACCAAGTCGGCGTCGAGCAGCTCGGCCAGGTGGTCGAGGTAGTGCGCGTCCATCGGCGTCACGAGGGCCAACGCCCCCACGCGCTTGCCCTCGTGCTCGACCGGCGCGGCATCGACCAAAGCGTAGCCCTCGTTGACGGCGAAGAGGCCCGAGACTCGCTCCCCGGCCAGAAGTTTGGCGAAGGCCGGGCTCGCGTCCACCTGCAAGGAGGGCACGCCGTCTTCTTCGTTGGCGATGCCCACGGTCTGGCCCTGGGCGTCGGTCGCGATGATCTCGTGGTGGGCGAAGGCGCCGGCGATCTGGTCGACGAAGCTTTGGACCTCGGCCCGATCCCCCGAGGCCAGCGCTTCGTCGAAGTGCGCGTCGTGAGCGGCGAAGTCGACGGCGAGCAAGGCGTGTTGCTCGTAGTCGGCCAGCATGTCGTCGAAGTGACGGCCGATGGCTTCGAGGTGCAAGCCCGCCTCGTCGAGGAGTTCGTGCTCGGCTGCGCGCTCCGTGGCGATCGCGCCCACGATGGCGGGCACGAAGGACCCGAGGACCAAAGCGATCAGCTTCGTCCGAACGGAGGCCATGGCCGAGTTTCCGAGAAGTGGGCAGCGCACGCAATCAGCGAGTCGCAGTGCCACTCCAGGAGAGGCCAGGGCCTCGAGCCGCCAGCGCGCGCTCACGGGATCGGCGAGGGCGTGGTATCCTCGGCGGACCACGCCGAAGTGCTGACTGCCTCCTCGTGGGCCTCATCGAGATCCGCGCATCCTCAAGGTCCGCCACCGACGTCGAGCGAGCGAGTCCCTTCGGTGAATTCCCAGAGCAAACACCACTTCGAGATCTGGAGTCACGACGCCGAGGGCCCGCGCCTGCACGGGCGGGCCGCGGGACTCACCTTCGAAGATGCCTGCAAGCAGCTCGCGTCCGAGTCGGTGGACTTTTGGACGCACTTCTCCCGCGGCAGCTACCGCGGCGAGCGCCTCTACGCGAGCAAGCGAGAGGCGCTCGACGCCGCCGCGCGAATTTCGGGCTGAGCGCTCAGCGACTCGAGCGGTTCGCGGAGCCCGAGCGGCCGCCGCCACGACGACCTCCGCCTCCGCGGCGGGATCCGGACTTCTTGCCGCCGCCCTTGCCTCGGCCCTTGCCGCCCGAGCTGCGGGGCTTGCTACGGCTATTGAGGTCGGTGAGCGCGGCCGGGCGCTTGGAGGCGAAGGCGTGGTCTTCGACGCGCTCGATGTGCTCGCCGAGTAGACGCTCGATGTCGACGAGGTTGTCGCCCTCTTCGGCTGCGTCGCAAAAAGAAAGCGCGATGCCGGAGGCCTTGGCCCGCGCGGTCCGACCGATCCGGTGCACGTAGGTCTCGGGCACGTCGGGCAAGTCGAAGTTGATCACGTGCGTGACGCCCTCGACATCGATGCCGCGCGCGGCGATGTCCGTGGCCACCAGCACCGGCGTGCTGCCGTCGCGGAAGCCATCGAGGGCGCGGGTGCGGGCGTTTTGAGACTTGTTCCCGTGGATCGCCGCGGCCTTGATGCCCTGCTGGTCCAGGTACTTGGCGATGCGGTTGGCCCCATGCTTCGTACGCGAGAAGACGAGGGTCTGCGTCGCGGAGGGTCCGCCCTCGCTTTCGATCAGGTGCGCGAGGAGCTTGCGCTTGTCGGCCTTGTCGACGCAGTAGAGGCGCTGCTCGATGCGCTCGGCCACCGTCGAGGGCGGCGTGACGGAGACGGCCACGGGGTCGCGCAACATCGACTTGGCCAGCGCCTCGATCTCGGCCGGCATGGTGGCCGAGAAAAAGAGGGTCTGACGCTCTTTGGGCAGCTGGGCGACGATGCGTTTGACGTCGGGCAAAAAGCCCATGTCGAGCATGCGGTCGGCCTCGTCGAGCACGAAGATCTCGATGCTCTTGAAGGAGATGTGCCCGCGACCGGCCAGGTCGAGCAAACGTCCCGGCGTGGCCACGAGGATGTCGACGCCGCGCTGGAGGTCCCGGATCTGCTTTTTTTCGTTGACGCCGCCAAAGATGACGGTGTGCCAGATGTCGTCGAGCTGCTTGCCGTAGGTCTCGATGCTGGCGCCGATCTGGGCGGCGAGCTCACGCGTCGGGGTGACGATCAGGGCGCGGATGGCCGGCTCGTCTTCGGCTGCGGCGTCGATGCGCTGCAGCAGCGGCAAGCTGAAGGCGGCCGTCTTGCCGGTGCCGGTCTGCGCGCAGCCGACGATGTCGCGGCCCGCCAGCGCCGGCGGGATGGCCTGCGCCTGGATGGGAGTGGGTTGTTGGTAGCCGGCCTGGGCGATGGCTCGCAGCAGGGGCGCATGGAGGCCCAACTTCTCAAAGGCCTCGGGATTCGGTTTTTCGGACATGTAGTTCTCGCGTGGACGGTCCCGCGTCGCGGGTTCGGGTCCACCTGTTTCGTTCTCGGGGCGTCGACCTCTCCGGGGGCTCCAGCGCCGAGTTCCGGGTCATTCCGGCTCCCTCGGCGGGCCAAGGCGGTCGAAGCTGGGCCCCTCCTACCACAAGCGACGCACGCGCGCCCTTTTCGGACACCCGCCTAGCTCACGCGGCGCCACGACCGCGCTCGGCCCGAAGTCGGCCTCTAGCCGCACTCCGCGATGTCTGGGCCCGGGCCGGCGCCCTGGTCCGGATCCTCGCAGCTGCCCGAAGGCGAGGTCTCGTGGGTGAAGCACTCGCCCGGGTTCTCGTCGCACCAGCTGGTGCAGGTCTCGACCTTGCACGAGCGCCAGTTGAGGGTGTGGAAGTTCGAGTCGCGGGCCTTGCCCCAAAAGAAGGTCTGACAGCCCGCCGACAAGATCGGGCCGCAGTGCCCTTCGCAGCGCATGATGCCGTTCTCGTCGGGCTTGCGCTCGTTGACGAAGGCGTCGATCACGTCGGCACAGGTCGCGCCGCCGCCCTCGCCTTGCACGTGCTCGCCGCAGCGACCAAAGGACGCGTGCGCGCCGTTTTGCGAGTCGTACTCGGCTTCGGAGTTGGCGCAGGGGTGACAGTCGACGCACTCGACCATGGGCGGCAGACCCGAGGGCGGGCACTCCACCCAGCCCTCGTCGCAAGCCCGCTTGCGCCAGTAGTTGATGCGCTCGATGCAGCTGGTGCCCTCGGTCTTCCAGGTCGCACGCGTCGTGTTGTGCGGCGGGCACTCCCACTCACAGGCCTGATCCAGGGCCTTGGGCACGCAGGGGCACACCGAGCTGTAGCGCTCGCCGAAGCAGTTGCCGTTGCCGGGATCCGAGCCGCAGCTGAGCTGCGTTTCGTCGGGGAAGTAGCAGCTCTTGGTGCCGTTCTCGTCGGTCTCGATCGAAACCAGGTACATGCCCTCGCCCGGCGCCACCGAGTCCCAACAACCGCCGGCGCGGCACTCGAAGCCCAGGCCCTCGGCCACCGGCGCGAAGCTCTCCATGTCCGGATAGATCACCGGGCGTCCCTGATCGCAAGCGTGGTACTCGCAGTTTTCGCCCAAGGCCCGCTCGCACACGGCTTTGCAGCTCGGGCCGTTGGTGTTGCCGTCGTCCTTCATCACCCACACCACGTCCTCGGCCGGGTCGGGCCAGCAGGTGTAGCCCTCGGCGCAGTGGGTGCCGTCCGGCAAGGTCGTGCCCGTCTCGCCTTCGGACTCGGAGCTCGAGGCCTCGCCTTCGCCCGAGACCTCGCCGCTTTCGCCGTCGCCTTTGCCCTCGCCGTCGCAGCTGCACGCACCGGGCGCGAAGACCGACGCCGTGACCAGGAACCCGCCGATGAGAAGGTCGAAGCGAGAGCCCATCCGTCGCGTTGCCCGAGCCATGGCCCCGGGATTGTGCCCTAGATCACTCGCGCGGAGCGCAAAAATCCCGGCACCCAGATTGGGCCACGAACCCAACGCGGTTGCGCTAAACCCTTGAAACTACGAACAAAGAACCGCTGACGGGACGTGCCGAAACCCGCGGGCGTGTCACCATGGACCATGGCCGACGCCCCCGAGGACGTGCCGCACCACATCGAGGAGCTTCGCGGGGCCACCCGGCTGGCCGTCGAAGCGACCAAGGGCGTAACGGCGCTGGTCGAGGAGATGCACAAGGGCATCGCCAGCGGGCCGTCGATCTTGGGCCGGCCCCTCGAAGCACCCGTCGAGGCCATCACCAAGCTCGTGTACGGCAGCATCAAGGGGGTGACCGGAGTGGTCGGAGCGGGAATCGATCAGGCCCTCGCTCGCCTCACGCCCCTGCTTCGCCAACGTGCGCCCGGGCCAGAGCGAGAAGCCGTCGTCTCCGTGCTCAACGGGGTCCTGGGCGATTACCTCGCGAGCACCCAAAACCCGCTCGCCATCTCGATGCGTGCGCGACGGGACGGGAGAGCTCTCCCCCTCGACCCGCCCCAGCCCGATGCCCTGTCGGCAGCCTACCCGGAGGCCTCCCCTACCTTGCTCGTCATGGTCCCCGGCCTGTGCATGAACGATCGCCAGTGGCGTCGTGGCGAGCACGATCACGGTGCGGCCCTCGAAGCGGAGCTCGGCTGGAGTCGCGTCGACCTGCGCTACAACAGCGGTCTACACATCTCTCAAAACGGCGAAAAGATGGCCGAGACCCTGGAGGCTTTGGTTCGGGCGTGGCCCGTCGAGGTGCAGTCCATTCATCTGCTCGCGCACAGCATGGGGGGCCTCGTCGCACGGAGCGCCGCCCGCGTCGGGGAGTTGCGCGCACACGCCTGGCGCAACCGCCTGCGCAGCGCTGTCTTTTTGGGGACGCCTCACCACGGAGCGCCACTCGAGCGCGGTGGCAATTGGCTCGAAGTGGTCGTGGGCCAGATCCCTTACGCCGCTCCTCTCGCGCGCCTGGGCCGGATCCGCAGCGCCGGCGTGACGGATCTTCGCTACGGCTACGTACTGCCCGAGCACTGGGAGGGACGGGACCGCTTCGAAGCCACCCCCGACCACCGCACCCCCCTGCCCCTGCCCGCCGATGTCGACTGCCATGCCTTGGCCGGCAAGTTGGCCAAGATGAAGAACGACGGCATGGTGCCCGTGGCCAGCGCCTTGGGACGCCACGAGCGCAAGCCCGAGCTCAGTTTGGACTTCCCCGAGACCCGCCGTGCGGTCCTCGATGGCGTCGGACACATCGACTTGCTGGACAAAGACGAGGTCTACCCGCAGCTACGCGTGTGGTTTGGCACGAGCTGAGTCGCGCAAAACCTCGCCGCGAACTCAGCCCAGCACAGGTTGTGCGCCGAACGAGGTCGACGGGTCGAGCGTAGTCTCAGACTGGGCGTCGGCGAGAGCTCGGGCCTCGGTCGCCGCGATGAGCACGCGGACGCACTCGAGGTGAAACAGTGCACCCACGACGACCGCGATGTGAAACACCTCGTGGGAGCCGATCACCCCCTCGATCCATGCAGGGCCACCGGCGAAGTCGTAGGCGGCACCGACCGAGTAGGCGACTCCGCCCCACAACAACCAGCGGACACCGCTCCATCCCCGGCGCTTCCAGAGCACCCAAGCCGAGATGATGCCGACCCAGCCCAGCCCCAGGTAGAGCGTCAAGCTGAACCACTCGGCCATGGAGTCGAAGAAGATCGTCTTGAGCGTCAGCGCAGTGACGGCGAGCACCCAGACAACGGCGACGAACCATCGTCGCCACGGGCCACGAAAGGCGACCCCATGAATCGCCGTGAAGGTGCCGGCGATCATCACGAAGATGGCGGCGTGATCGATGACCTGCATGACCGCCCGGCCTTGGCCTTGCACGTGAAGTAGGTGGTAGGTGCCGCTGACGCCGAACAAGAGGGCCGCCCCGAACACGAAAACCCCGAGGGCCACACGTTCGGCCTTGGAGCGTCCGACGCGAACGATCCGGCGGCCGACCACCAAGATCATCGCTGCGACCAGGAGGTGCAGTAGCGAGCTGAAGGGTTCGAAGAACCCGGGGATGGAGACGATGCCCACGGCGATCTCCAACGTGCATCATCTCCATCGACTTCGACATCGCCACGCGGTCGCCTTCTTGTCTCGATCTCGTCGAAGCACCCCTTCGACCACCCCCGATCGAAGGTCGAGGGGACACGAGTGGAGGCCGGGGTACCGACGACCCGATCCGCCGGCAACAATGAGGCGGGCTCCTGGGGTTCGACAGTGCTACGGTTCCGACAACCGGTGGACGTGGTCCGACCGTCGTCTGACCATGTCCAAACCCGATCCCACATCAGCACCGCCGCCCCCCGACTTTCGATGGGTCTACTCCCCTCAGGGACGCCTTTGGCACGCGCATAGCCCCCACGCCGCAGTCTTTTGGTGCGGTCGCTCCTCGATGGGGACCCCCCGCGCGGACTCCACCGCCGAGCTTCCCCACCCCGACCAACGCTGCGCGCGATGCGATCGCGCGACGACGCCCGACCCCGCGCGCCGCCCCGCTTGAGTAGGGTCCCCTCGCGCCGGTGAGTCCGACGCTAGCGTCGGCGGCCCCGCGCCCGGAGGTGTTCGGGCTCCGGGGCCCGCGCCCGCACAGCCGTCAGACTCGCCCGCCAGTCCACCCACCAACCGCCAACCAAAAGGGCGAGAAAACCCGGGGCGATTGCGATGAAGGCGAGTGACGCGAGTGTTTCGAGTTCCATGGGGTCCGTTCGGCGACGCGGCGGCCGAGGCGGACCGAGCTATCTACCATACACGCATCGCGCGTGGGAGCAAGGCCGGATCCGAGAGACGCAACCCGCGGCATCTGTGTAGGGTCATGGCGGCCAGCCTCGGTTCGCTTTCCCGAGGTGGAGACTTCTCGCCATACTCCCCCCATGTCCCGCGACCGCGCGCCCGCCAACCACATCGTTCGTGCTTCCGAGCTTCCGGCCGAAGCGACGATGCACCTGAGTCAGCCCCTCAACGAGAACTCGGAGCTGATCATGACGCGCCTGAGCGACCCGACGGGGCTGACGCACCTGGGCGTGTCCTTGGCGCGGGTGCCCCCGGGCAAGGAGAGCTTCGCCCTACACGTGCACAGCATCCAAGAAGAGTGGGTCTACGTGCTCTCGGGTCGCGGCAGCGTGCGCATCGACGACACCGAACTCCCGATCGGCCCCGGTGATTTTTTGGGCTTCCCGCCCAAGGGCCCCGCCCACCTCATTTGCAATGGCGGCGACGAAGACCTCGTCTTCTTGCAAGGCGGCGACCGTCGCCCCGGCGACCGCGTTCGATTTCCCGAGCACGGCCGCATCGCCTTCGAAGCCGAAGGCGGCACCATGGCCTTCGCCCTCGAGGCCGAGCTCGAGCGCCGGCCCTTTTCGGACTGGCTGGCGAAGAAGTAGCAGCGCCAAGCCCGGGCGTTTGGCCCGAGCGCTACGGACAGGTCGCCGGGCTCGCGGGCGGGGTGAAGTCGGTCATCCACGCCGCGATGCCTTTGCGGATCCGGAAGTCGTCGAGGAATCCACCGGTGGGGGAGGAGCCGCCGCTGCCCGGGCCGTACTCGTCGGTGCCGAAGTACAAGGCGCCGTCGCTGGTCGGCAGCGCCATGTTGGAGGTATCGCTGTCGACCGCGACCCCGTCTCGATAGAGGGTGAAGCTCGTCCCCTCGCGCACCACCGCGAAGTGGTACCACTGGTCGTTTTGGAGGTCGCCGGCCGAGGCCAGCACCATGCTCGGCGTGCCCTCGATGCGGAAGTACATCGTGCTTTGCCAGGCCTGGCCGTAAAAGCGCCAGCCGACATCGCCGACGCCGAACAGCACGTTGTTCGCGTTCACGTTCGCGACGCGGAACCAAAAGTCGACGGTGAAATCGCCGAAGCCCATGTCCACGTCGCTGCCCAAGATCGAGGTCGCGCCGTCGCCGTCGCCGTCGAAGTAGGCCGACTGGGCGTGCACGCCTTCGAGGGGGTTGATGACCGCGTCGCCTTGGATCTCTCCGGTCGCCGCCGCGCACAGGTCGTCGAACTGCGTCGTCGTGTCGAAGGGGTAGACGTGCGTGGCTACGGCTGCGCCGTCTCCGTCGCCGTCTCCGTCTCCGTCGCCATCTCCGTCTCCATCTCCATCTCCATCTCCATCTCCGTCGCCATCTCCGTCGCCGTCGCCATCTCCGTCTCCGTCTCCGTCGCCGTCGCCGTCGCCATCGCCGTCGCCATCGCCGTCGCCGTCGCCTTGAAGGGCCTCGCAGGCTCCGTCGACGCTGCAGGTCATGTCGGCTTCGCAGCTGCCGCAGGGTTCACCGCAGATGGGATCCGGGCCGCACTCACGCGCGGGTGAGCAGCTCGCGTCTTGGGGGCAGGCGATGGTCTCGTTGCCGATCGAGATCGAGAAGGACTCGAAGGCGCCGGCCTCGTTGCCCTTCATCAGGGCGACTTGGAAGTCCAGGGTGCTGCCGGAGAGCTCGGCGTTGCTGGCCACCGAGAGTTGAAAGCTGTAGACCCAGCGGGCCGACTCAGAGACGCCTGCGCGGGCGGCCGTGACCGGCACGCGAAACCAGATGTCCTCGCTGGGCAAGGCGAGCGCGACGTCTGTCACTTCGGAGGTCGGCTCGTAGTTCGAGGTGACGGTGACCGTCACGATCTGTCCGAGGCCCGCCGACAAGGGGGCGTAGACGGCCACGATCTGCGGGAAACTGTCGGCGTCCGGGTTGCCGGTGGGAATGGGCGTAGGCTCGGGATCGGCCGAGCCCACGTTCACCGGAGATGCCTCGGAGCCCGTCTCCCCTTCGGCGTTGCCTTTGGAGCCGCATCCCGACGTGGGAGTGATGGAGAAGAGAAGCCCACCCAAGGCCAAGCAAGAAAGTCGAGAGCGCAGCACGAGCTGAGGCTACGCCACCGGACTTTCGACTGACAAACCGGTGGGTGGCCGGCTAGCAGCCCAGGGGTGGAAAGCTGACCAAGAGGGTCGACAGGGCGTGCAGGCGGGCCGCGGCCTCGAGTCGCTGGGCCCGCTCGTAGTCGCTGCAGGCGGGACACGGCCCATCGGCCGCTTTGGCCAGGACCTCCACCTCGAAACGCCAGGCCGAGAACTCTTCGCCGAAGGGGAAGTTGGCCGCGTAGGGACGCACTTGTTCGAAGAGCTCGACCACGCGGAGGTTCTCGGGATCGGCGTAGAACTCGGCCTCGCTCATCCCCTGAGAGGCCTCTTGCTCGGCCTTCGCTTCGACGAAGCGCGCCGCGAGCCACTCGAAGGTCTGTGGATCCGAAAGGGAGCGTCGCTCACCGACGCCGAGGGCCGCCACCTCCTCCAGGCTCGTCACGCCGTGCAGGTCCAAGAGCAGGCGGGCCTGCGCAGCCGAAGCCGTGCGCAAGGAGATCAAGCCCGCGCGCGACGATGCGTCGTGGGCGAAGCTCGTCTCGGGATCGAGGTGGGCCAGCTCGGACTCGATGACCGCGGCCAAGGCCACCCGATCCCCGAACGAGTTGGCGCTCGCGCTCAAGTCCCGGGCGGTGGCGACCATGCGCGCGCGCTCCGGCTCGGGCAGCCCCATCAGTGCCTCGTGCTGTGCTTGCCAGCGCTGCGCGCCCAACATGAGCGGGTCGGCGGGCGAGGGCCAGGGTCGATCCCAAAGCTGCGCGGCCGCCGGCGCCGGTGCCGGTTCCGGGCGCACCCCACTGGTTGCCCAGAGCGACTCCGAGGCCGGCTTGGCTTGCGTCGAGATGACGAGATCCTCGGTGGAGGCGACCTCCGTGCTGCGGGTGCCGGCGACGACGACGCTGGCGCCACCGATGACCAGGGCCACCGTCGTGGCGACGAAGAACTTGCGCTGCATGCTCATGCTTCCAAGGACGGGCCAGGCGGCGAAGTGTTAGCCGTCGCGGCGACGCGCCTCGAGACCCTCGCAGCGCAGAGGCTCCCAGCCGGCCACGGGTAGTCGCGTCGGGGCGGCCGTACACCGCGCACCGGGCCCGAGCTCAAAGCTGCGTTCCCCCTCGCGCACCCGCAGCTGCCCGCGCTCGACCTCGAGTTCGAGGGGCGCGTCGGGTCGCGCCACCAGGCGCAGACGTGCCGCGCCGGTCTCCAACTGCAGCTCGCCCACCGACAAAGCCCACGCCCGGCCGTCGCTCCGCTCCGTTAGGTCCGCCCACAAGCTGCCGCCCACGAGTCGAAGGCTGCGCGCGGCGTGCTCCACTTTGCTGGCACCGTGCAGCTCGACGACGGCCGGCCCGGCCCGGAGTCGAGCGCTCTGATCGGCGGCGGTCTCGACCACGGCCGGGCCGTCCAAGGCCTGCCCCTCGCCGGACTCGGCGCTTTGGCAGTCGGGATCTTCGTCGAGATACTCCACGGTCCAACGGGGTGCCTTGAGGGCGCGCGGCTCGACCTGCACCGAGGCGCGGGGGCCCTCGGCCCCCGAGTTCTCATCGTCTCGATGCAGCGCGAACCAAGCCAGCGCCATGCTCAGGGTGAACAGAGCCAAGGCGGCGGCGAGGGCCCAAAGCCGGCGTTGATCGAGAGCCCGCGGGCGTGCCTCGAGCTCCAGGGTCGGCAAGCGCGCCGGCGCCCGGAACTCCCGCAAGCTCGCCTCGAGGGCGTCGAGCTCCGCGTCGAGCGGCGCTTCGCCCCGTCGCTGCGGATCCCAAAGTCGTGCGTCATCGCCTTCGATCATCTCGTCTCCTCTCGGGCGGCCAGCTCGGCGCGCAGTCTTTCGAGACCACGGTGCAAGTTCACGCGCACCGAGCCCGGCGTGAGCCCACTGCGCGCGGCGATCTCCGGGCCGCTCATGCCCTCGACCAAGCGCATCAACAAGGTCTCGCGGTAGGCGGGCGGCAGCTTGGCGATCGCATCGAAGACCTCGAGCGCCTCCAGGCGCGGGGCCATGGGGGCGCTGCGCTCGGGCATCGGTCCGCGCGGACGTTCGCGGCGGTGGTGGTCTCGGCAGCGATTGCGGGCCGACTGCATCAGCCACGGCGCGAAGCGAGTGGCGTCCCGCAGCTGGTCGAGTCGCTGCCAGGCCTGCAAGAACACCTCTTGGCTCAGGTCCTCGGCGTGCGACCAGCCCGCGTGGGCCAGGACCACGCAGCGCACGGCGCGGCCATAGCGTTGGTAGAGGGCCTGAAAGGCCGCCGCGTCACCGGCTTGGGCCGCGCGCACCCACTGGCTCTCCCGCTCGAGATCGTCGTGATCACCGAGATCACCCCGATCACCGAGATCCGGGGTGTCCTGCGGCTCCGAGCGTGTCGGAGCGTCTGCCTGCTCGCGGGTCGATTCCAATCGGCGCACGCCTTCTCGAGTCCTGACGCAAGCGAGAGCCGAGCGTTATCCGGGGCCCCCGACTTTTTAACTCGCGCTCGCGCGCTCGGCGAGTAGCGACTCGATCGCGCTCACCGCGTCGTCGTAGTCGGCGCGGCACTGTTCGTGGTCGGCCGGGCCATCGGGGTGAAACTCGGGGCCCGGGTGCACCCAACGGATCCGTCCTTCGGCGTCGATCAAAAAGCTCACCGAGGTGGCCTTGCGCTCGCCCTCGCCCGACGCGAGCCACCAGCGCTCCAGCGTGTCCCAACGCGCATCGCTGGCGATCGAGAACTCCATGCCGAGCTCCTTGGCCCTCGCGGCGACCGCGTCGAGGTCGACGGAGCTGCCGCGCGGCTTGGGGTGGAAGATGCCCACGACTTCGAGGCCCTGGTCGGCGTAGCGCTCGTGCAAAGCGCTCAGGCCCGGCGCGCTGGCCTCGCAAAATGGGCAGGTATCCGTCCAAAAGCGGACCAAAAGGACCTTGCCGCGCATCGAGGCCAAGCTGCGGGCCTCGCCGTCGAACCACACGAGATCCTCGGCGAAGGGCGAGGCCGGCTGTCCGACGAGCTCCGCGCCGCCGCGAGAGCTGGGGACGGATCCGGTCGCAAGCGGCTCGACCTCGGCCTCGCTCGCGGCGGGGGCGCTGGGGCGCTGACACCCGAGGGCGAGTAGCGCGAGCACGAAGCAGACCCTCGAGAGGAACATTGACGCAAGCTAGCAGGCCGATCGCGTCGGCGCCCGCGCCGAGCCTGTTAGGCTGGGTCGTGGACGGCGCTTCGGATCTCGGCGGGCCGGTCGCGTCACGCTGGCGCGAGCTCATGCGGCGCGGCGAGCTCGACCACGCGCAGCTGCGCGCGAGCTTGCGCGCACTCCCGGAAGCGCAGCTCGAGGCCTGGGTCGACGCGCGCTGGGGACCGGCCGAAGCGGCGCACCCCGACGCTCCCCTCCCCCGCGGCAGTGTTCCCTACCTGCCTTGCCCGGCGGCGACCGTCCTTTACGCCCTCGAGCGCACCCAAGTGGCGGCCGACCAGGTCTTCGTCGATCTCGGCTCGGGGCTCGGCCGGGTCGCCTTCATGGCGCGGCTGCTCACCGGCGCCGGCGCCATGGGGGTGGAGCTTCAAGCCGACTTGGTGCGCGAGTCCCAGCGCCGCGCCGATGCCCTCGAGCTCCCCCACCTCCGCTTCATCGAAGGCGACGCCAGTCGACTGGCCGAGCGCCTCGCCCTCGCCTCCGTCTTTTTCATGTACTGCCCCTTTTCGGGCGAGCCCTTGCGTCGAGTTCAGGCCGCCTTGCAAGGCCACGCGCGCCGCCGCCAGAGCTGGCTGTGCTGTGTGGACATGCCGCGCTTGCAGATCGAGGGCTTCGAGTCGGTGCACAGCGAGCGACCTGAGCTCGACCTTTATCGAAGCCGCTCGCGGCGTGGGTGAAGGCGACGCGTGTACGCAAGTGCCTACCTGATCTTGCGCGGCATCAATTTTGCGCGGCGCTGATTTTACGCGGCACCTTTACAAGGCCACTGGGCGGAGCTAGAACTCCGCCGTGGGTTCCTCCCCTTCGCGCGTAGCGACACCGGCCGGGTCTTCGGACCCGGACGCGTCGCCCCGAGCGGGACGCTTCTTGCAGCAGATCTGGACCTACCTCGGCCTGCTCTTGTTGAGTTTTTCGGTGGCCCGCGGTGGGGTCGCCGACCTCTCCGATCGTGCCCAGAACGCCTCCGAGACGGCCTTTGCGCTGCAATCGGCGGCCACCCAGGCCCGCACGGAAGTCGACGGCGAGGCCCACTTCGTGGCCCCCCACGGACCGAAGCTGCCGGCCCAGACGGCCGAACTCGAGACCACTGCCTCCGAGCCCGAGAGCGAAGACGACGACAGCGCAGACGAGCGAGTCTTTGTCGCGTCCGCCGCGGAGCTCGGCGAAGCTCGCGACCCTCGTCGCGTCGGCGACCTGCACGACGACCCTTCGCGGATGGCCGGCGCCCCTGATGGCGCCCTGCCCTTTGCGCGCGGTCCTCCGGCGTCGGCCTAACCCGCCCGCGCTCGGTCGGCCGTCTCGGCTCGACTGAGTCGTCCTCGGCGCCCTTGCTCCGTCCCTACTTCGTCCTCACTTCGTTGAGGCGCGACGAGGCCGCACGGGCGACGCCCCACGAGCGAATCGCCGCGACTTGCCACGCGCTCCCCATCCATCTGGGAGGGACAGCCGCGAGCGTGCGCGCGACCCATGGATCCTTTTCCCCGGGCTGCATTGGCCCGACGGCCCCATCCGATATGAACTCGAGTCGACCCCCTATCTCCACTTTTTGCTCAGCTCTTTGCATCGCTGCGCTGTGCGGCGCGCCTTCGATCGGCTGCTCCACCTCCGCGGCCAAAGAGGGCGGAGAGCACGGCGAAAGCTTCGCCCTCGTCGCCACCCACCCGATGCAAAGCGACGTCCAAACGACCCAAGAGTACGTCTGTCAGATCCACGCGCAGCGGCATATCGAGCTGCGCGCCATCGAACCCGGCTACCTCGAGGAGGTCACGGTTCAAGAGGGGCAGTCGGTGCAAGCGGGGCAGCTGATGTTCGAGATCATGCCCGTCATCTACAAGGCGCGGCTACATGCCGATCAGGCGGAGCTGCAGCACGCGGACATCACCTTGCGAAACACCAAGAAGCTCTTCGAGAAGAACGTGGTGTCCGATCAGGAGCTGGCCCTCGCCGAGGCTGAGCGTGCCCGCGCGAAGGCGAAAGTGGCGCTGGCTTCGGCCGAGCTGAAGTTCACGGAGATCCGCGCGCCCTTCTCCGGGATCATGGACCGCCAGTACGAACAGCAAGGCAGCTTGCTCGAAGAGGGGGCCGTCCTCACCACCATCTCGGACAACACCGTGATGTGGGTCTACTTCAACGTGCCGGAGGCCGACTACCTCGACTTCCGGATGCGCCCCGGGGCGGTCGACCCCCAGCAGCCGCAGCGGCTTACTTTGCCGGGGGCCGACATCCAACTGCGTCTCGCCAACGCCGAGATCTTCGACCATCGCGCCGGGGACACGCTCACCATCGAGTCCGAGTTCGACAACGAGACCGGCAACATTCAGTTCCGCGCCGACTTCCCGAACCCCGAGGGACTCTTGCGGCACGGACAGACCGGGACACTACTGCTCCACGAGACCCTCGCCGACGCGATCGTGATTCCGCAACGCGCGGTCTTCGAGATCCTCGACAAGCACTACGTCTACGTCTTGGACGAGGCGGGGATCGTCCATCAACGCGCGATCCAGATCGCCTACGAGAAAGACGACATCTTCGTCGTCGAGCGCGGGCTGACGGTCGACGACACGATCCTCCTCGACGGCGTCCGGCAGGTTCACGACGGGGTGCAGGTCGAAGCCGAGATCCGTCCCGCGGAAGAGGTTCTCGCCCACCTCAAGCACCACGCCGAGTAGCCGAGTCGCCGCACGCACTTCACCGAGAGCAGGCCAAGATGTTCACCAAGATTCTCAAGCGACCCGCGCTGGCGCTCGTCTCCTCGATCCTCATCCTCTTTTTGGGGATCCTCGGCATTCGAAGCCTCCCCATCGCGCAGTTCCCCGACGTCGCCCCCCCGACGGTCTACGTCTCCATCGCCTACCCGGGGGCGAGCGCCGACGTGCTCATCGACTCGGTCATCGTTCCTCTCGAGCAGTCGATCAACGGCGTCCAGGACATGCGCTACATGGTCTCGGACGCCACGAGCGCGGGCGAGGCCACGATCCGCGTGTTCTTCGAGCCGGGCACGGATCCCAACATCAACGTGGTGAACGTCCAAAACCGCGTGAACATCATGCTCAGTCGGCTGCCGCCCTTGGTGGTGCGAGAGGGCATCTTGGTGAGCCAAGTGGTGCCCTCGATGCTGATGTACCTCAACTTGTACAGCGAAGACCCGGACACCGACCAGGCCGACCTGTTCAACTACGCGAACGTCTACATCATGCCCAAGCTCAAGCGGCTGCAGGGCATGGGTATCCCGACGAATCTGGGTAACCGCAACTTTGCGATGCGCATCTGGCTGAACCCGGAACGCATGCGCGCCTACGGTGTCTCGGTCAGCGAGGTGATGGAGGCCCTCGCACAGCAGAGCATCATCGGCTCACCCGGACGCCTCGGTCAGGCGACCGGCATGGTCTCGCAGTCGAAGGAGTACGTCCTCACCTACCGCGGGCGCTACAACCGTCCCGAGCAGTACGGGGACATCATTCTGAAGGCCAAAGAGAACGGCGAGATTCTCCGTCTTCGAGACATCTGTGTTCCGCCGGCCGGAACGCAGCCCCCGCAGTGGCAAAGCCACGGGGGCGACACCGGCACGGACGCGGCGGATCCTGCCGAGGCCCGCGGCCCGCCCCGCGAAGCGCCCATCCACAGCGGGATCGAGCTCGGCTCCGAGTTCTTCGACATCTACTCCGATGTCGACGGCCACCCCGCGGCCTCCATCGTGCTCAAGCAGGCCCCCGGCTCCAACGCGGCCGAGGTCATCGAGGAGGTCAAGGCATCGCTGGCCGAGCTCGAGAAATCCTTCCCGCCGGGCATGAAGTATGAGATCGCCTACGACGTCTCGAAGTTCGTCGACGCCTCCGTCGAGAAGGTCATCCACACCCTGGTCGAAGCCTTCATCTTGGTGTCGCTCGTCGTCTTCTTGTTCTTGGGCGACCTTCGCTCGACGCTGATCCCGACGCTCGCGGTCCCGGTCTCCCTCGTCGGCACCTTCTTCGTGCTGAAGCTGCTCGGCTTCTCCATCAACTTGATCACGCTTTTCGCCATGGTGCTCGCCATCGGCGTGGTGGTCGACGATGCGATCGTCGTCGTCGAGGCCGTCCACACAAAGATGAGCGAGAAACATCTCTCGCCCTACCAGGCGAGCTTCGAGGTCCTCCACGAGATCAGCGGAGCCATCGTCGCCATCACCTTGGTCATGACGGCGGTCTTCGTGCCGGTCACCTTCGTGCCCGGACCGGTCGGGGTCTTCTACCGGCAGTTCGGCGTGACGATGGCCTCGGCCATCGTCCTTTCGGGCGTCGTCGCACTGACCCTCACCCCGGTGCTGTGCGCGATGATTCTAAAGCCGCACGAGGCCGAGCCCGACGACGAGCCCCGCGAGGGCAAGGGCTTCGTTGCGCGATGGAAAGCGATGCGCTCCACGGCCCTCGCCCTCGCCCTGCTCGTCGGACTCCCCTTCTTGGCGGGCCTGACCTACCTCGCCTACACCCTATGGGGTGCGATCGGCTTCGCAATCTTGGCCGTTCCCTTCGTGCAGCGAGGCTTTAGCCGCGCGGTCGACAAGCTGACCAATATCTACGCGGGGGTGCTGCGGCCGATCGTCACCCGGCGACTGCTCACCTTGGGCGTGGTCGCCGCCTTCGCCGTGGGCATCGTCGGCGTGAACACCCGGATGGCCAGCGGCTTCATCCCCGGCGAGGACCAGGGGATCATCTACGCCGTCCTTCAAACCCCGCCGGGGTCGACCCTCGAGTACACCAACGCGAAGTCGCAAGAGCTCGAGAAGATCGCCAAGAAGGTGCACGGCGTCTCGTCGGTGACCTCCGTCGCCGGCTATGAGGTCTTGACGGAGGGGCGCGGCTCGAACGCGGGCACCGCCATCATCAACCTCACCGACTGGAAGGAGCGCCACCACACGGCGCGAGAGATCATCGAAGAGCTCGAGCACGAGACACGCGCAATGAGCGACGTCAAACTCGAGTTCTTCGAGCCGCCGGCGATCCCCGGCTTCGGGGCGGCGGGCGGCGTCTCGATGCGCATCCTCGACGAGACCCAGTCGAGTGTCGCCGACTACGAGCGCCTCGGTGAAGTGACCGACGGTTTTCTCGAGCAGCTCGAGACCCGCCCCGAGGTCCAGGGCATCTTCACCTTCTACGCGGCGGACTACCCGCAGTACGAGCTCGTCATCGACAACGATGTCGCCATGCAAAAGGGAGTCTCGATCGAGACCGCCCTCGAGAACCTCAACATCCTCGTAGGCAGCACCTACGAGCAGGGCTTCATCCTCTTCAACCAGTTCTACAAGGTCTATGTCCAAGCCTGGCCCCAGTTTCGCCGAGTCCCCCAAGACCTCGGAAAGCTCTTCGTCGAGAACGAGTCGGGCGACATGGTCCCCTACTCCTCTTTCATGCAGCTGAAGAAGAAGCAGGGCCTCAACGAGATCACCCGCTACAACCTCTACCCCTCGGCCGCCATCCAGGCCGTACCGGCGCCGGGCTACTCGAGCGGGCAGGCGATCGACGCCATCCGCGAGGTCGCAGCCGAGTCGCTCCCACCGGGCTACACCCTGGGCTGGGAAGGCCTCGCCTGGGACGAGTCGAAACAGGGCAACGAAGCGCTCTACATCTTTTTGGTCGTCGTCGCCTTCGTCTACTTGGTCTTGGTGGCGCAGTACGAGAGCTTCTTGATCCCGATCGCGGTCATCTTGTCGCTGCCGATCGGGCTGTTGGGCTCCTTCGTCTTTCTCGACGCGACAGGTCTCGCCAACGACGTCTGGGCCCAGCTCGGACTGATCATGCTCGTCGGGCTCTTGGGCAAGAACGCCATCCTCATCGTCGAGTTCGCCGTGCAGCGAAGGCGCGAGGGCCAGACACTGCGCGAGGCTGCGATCGAGGGGGGCAAGCTGCGCTTTCGACCGATCCAGATGACCTCGTTCGCCTTCGTCGCGGGGCTCATCCCGCTGCTGGTCGCCACCGGCGCGGGCGCCATCGGGAATCGAACCATCGGCGCCACCGGCGTGGGCGGCATGCTCTTCGGCACTCTGGCCGGCGTCCTGGTGATCCCGGGCCTGTACTACCTCTTCGCGCGCATGTCCGACAAAAAGAGCCTGCTGCGCGACGAGACCGATCAACCCCTGAGCGAGAGCTTGGAAGGAGAGGACCGATGAACGCTTTTTCTGAACTTCGGCGGCCCCCTCGCCGCTCACGCCGGACCTGCTCGAGATGGCCCACACGATGCGCCTGGGCCTTCGCGCTTTGCCTCGCGCCGATGGGCTGCGCAAAGGTACTCGGCGACAACCAAGCCCGCGAAGCAGACGCCACGCTCCCCGCGGCCTACGCCGAGGGACCCTCCGACGCCGGAGCGACCCCGCTCGCCCAGCGTTGGTGGGGCGAACTCTTCGCCGACCCCGAGCTCGCCGCGCTGATCGATGCAGCCCTCGACAACAATCAAGAGCTGAACATCCAGATGCAAGAGATCATCATCGCGGGGGCCGAGGTCGGCGCGCGCAAAGGTGAGTACCTGCCGCGCCTCGACGGACGGGCGGGCGTCGGCGTCGAGAAGGTCGGCGCACGAAGCAGCCAAGGGGTGAGCGACGAAGCGCACGGCGTCCCCACGGTGCTGGGCGACCTTCGCTTCGGACTCGCGGCGTCTTGGGAGGTGGACGTGTGGGGCAAGCTGCGCAAGGCGGCCCGGGCCGCCAACGAACGCTACTTGGCCACCATCGACGCCAAGAACTTCCTCGTCACCCAGCTCGTCGCCGAGATCTCCCGCTCCTACTACGACCTGGTCGCCGTCGACGCGGCCTTGGAGGTCGTCGAGCGCTACGTCGAGATCACCGAACACGCGCTCGAGGCGGTCCGCCTCAAAAAAGAGGCCGCCCGCGCGACCGAGCTGGCCGTTCAACGCTTCGAGGCCGAGCTCGCCAAGGCCAAGGCCCACCTCTTCGAGCTCCAGCAAGAGCAGGTGCTGATCGAGAACCGTCTCAACTTCTTGGCCGGCCGTTTCCCCCAGCCGGTCGCGCGTAGCGATCGACTCCGCGACCCGACGACGCTCTCCCGAGCGACGCAGGCCGGGCTTCCAAGGGATCTTTTGGACAACCGCCCCGATGTTCGCGCGGCGACCCACCGCCTCGAAGCGGCCAAGCTCGACACCAAGTCGGCGAAAGCGGCCTTCTACCCCTCGCTGACGATCGATGCGGGGCTCGGGTACGAGAGCTTCAACGCCGCGCACCTGCTTCAGACCCCGGAGTCGCTCGCCTTTGGCGTCGCGGGGGGCCTGGTTGCGCCCTTGCTGAACCGCAAGGCGATCGCTAGCCAGTACCAGCAAGCGAACGCTCTACAGATCCAAGCTGTCCTCGAGTTCGAACGATCACTGTTGCAGGCCTTCACCGAGGTAGCGAACCAACTCGCCAAGATCCGACTGCTCGAGGGTCGCCGCGACGGTCTGGCCGCCCAGGTCGACACCTTGGAAAAGGCCGTCGAGGTCTCGGACATCTTGTATCGCTCGGCCCACGCCGACTACATGGAAGTCTTGCTGACCCGGCGAGATGCCGTCGAAGCGCAGCTCGATCTGATCGAGGTCGAGCGCGACCAGATGCAAGCGGTGGTCGGCCTCTACCAAGCCCTCGGCGGCGGTTGGCGACGCGAAGCACCGACGACGACCCCCACCCCCAACCCCTAGCCCCGGTCTCCCTCAGCCGGGCTTGATCCAGCGTCCGGCCAAGACCGGGGGAAACTGCCAAAAGTCGTCGACCTCGGGTCCCGGGTCGCTACCGGGTCGCCCAAAGGCGGGCTCGCGCAGGGCATCGAGCACAAAGCCCGCTTCGAAGGCCGGTGCGAAGAGCTCGGTGAAGCTGCGGTGATAAAAATTGTGCGGCGACGGTTCGCGCCGGGCACCGACGGCGCGCGTGGGGGGTACTTCGAGATAGGCCGAGAGCTGAAGCGACCGGCGCTCGCGTAGCACCCCGTCCTCGTCCCACTTTTCGCTCACCCGTCGCGGACCCGCGGTGTCGAAGACCGGGTGCGAGGTGGCGAAGACGAAGCGCCCGCCGGGTCGCAAGAGCGCGAACAAGCCGCGGTAGAGCGGGGCGACGGCGGGCATGTCCATCAAAGCCATGGTGCACACGGCCGCGTCGAACTCGCCTTCGCCCAAGCCCCGGATGGCGAGTTCGTCCGTGGCGTCCACGCAGCGGTGATCGATCTCGTGCGTGCCGGCCTTTGCCCGCGCCCGCGCCCGCTCGACCAGTCCCTCGCAAAAGTCGAAGGCGGTGAGCCTCGCCCCCCACGCGGCCAGACGCCGCGAGATGTTTCCGCTCCCGCAGGCCGCCTCGACCACGCGCTCCCCTGCCTCGAGCTCGAGCAAGGCCTGCACGCTGGGCTCGACCATATGGCGCGAGAAGCTGTTGCCGGCGTCCCCGTGCAGCTGGTCCCAAAACTCGGCCTTCCGCTCCCACTGCGCCCGGCCGGCCGCGTTCAGTTCGTCCAACTCTTCTTCGCTCATGTTGCCTCGCGGCCGCTGGCGGCGCCGCCTGGGGAGGGTATCTCGACGGCCGGCCGCTGACGCCTTGGGCGAGCGACCTGGCATGATCTGCAAGCGGCGCCTCTCCTCGCCCGCCCTAAGCTGGGAACACCAGGAGCGCGAACACAGCCATGTACAAGACTTTGAAGTGTGACCCTGCCTTGTTCGAGACCGAGCTCGCCGAGCGGGTCTACATCGTCACGGGAGCCAACTCGGGGACGGGCCTCGCCACCACCGAGCAGCTCGTGAGCCAAGGGGCCACGGTCGTCGCCGCGTGCAGACGCGTCGCCGCGGGGCGCGAGGCCACCGCCCACCTGGCCAAAGCGCGAGGGCAAGTCGAGGTGATGGAGCTCGACTTGGGAAGTCTCGACTCGGTGCGCAGCTTCGCCGAGGCCTTCCGCGCCGCGCACGATCGCCTGGACGGTCTGGTCAACAACGCCGGGGTCATGAACACCCCGCAGGGTCGGACGGCCGACGGCTTCGAGATGCAGTTCGGCGTGAACCACCTGGGCCACTTCTTGCTGACCGAGCTGCTGATCGACCTTCTCGAGGCCAGCGCGCCGAGCCGCGTCGTCTGCGTCTCGAGCGTTGCGCACGCGGGCTTTCGCGACAAGGCGGCGACCCTCGAGCTCGAGGACCTCGACTTCGAGCGACGCGGCTACGACGGCATCCTCGCCTACAACCAGTCGAAGCTCGCCATCGTGATCTACGCGCGGGAGCTCGCGCGACGCCTCGAGGGAAGGGGGGTCAGCGTGTTCTCGACCCACCCCGGCTGGATCCGCTCGAACTTGGTCAAGCACACCGCGCCGACGTGGGTGCAAAACGTGCTCATGCGTCCGCTCGCCCCCTTCATCGGGCTGATGTCGGCCGAGGACGGCGCGCAAACCCAGCTCCACTGCCTCTTGGACCCGGACGCGCCAAAGCACAGCGGCGCCTACTTCAGTCAAAACAGCATCTTGTACGCCACACGGGCCGACAAAAAAGGCGGCTGGCCGCTGCGCTCGCCGAACGCACTGGTCTACGACGACAGCTTGGCCGCAGCCCTCGACGCCAAGAGCCGCGCGATGGTGGGCTTGCCCGCGCGGCCCTGAGGCGGGCCGGCGCTACGGGAAGTTGCAGCCCGAGGTCGTCCAACCGATCGGGCAACTCCCGCAAAACTCGTCGGCCGTCTCGCCGGGGTTGGGGCAGCAGAACACGGGCTCGGTGCACAGCTCACACACAGGCCCGCTGTAGTCCGGTGGACACGCGCAAGCCCAGCTGTCGACGCCGGTGTCCAGGCAGTCGCCCCCATTTTGGCAAGGGTCCGGCGACGGGCAGTCGTTGATGTTCTTGCCGCAGACCTGACCCGTCCAGCCGTGGTCGCACTCGCAGGTGAAGCTGCCCCCGTCTTCGACGCAGGTGCCGTTCTCGCAGGGATCGGGGCTGCATGAGTTGAGTCCGCCGTCGCCGTCGCCGTCTCCGTCTCCATCCCCGTCTCCATCGCCGTCGCCATCCCCGTCGCCGTCTCCATCTCCATCGCCGTCTCCGTCTCCATCGCCGTCGCCATCGCCATCTCCGTCTCCATCTCCATCGCCATCCCCATCGCCGTCGCCGTCTCCATCCCCGTCGCCGTCTCCGTCTCCGTCGCCGTCTCCGTCTCCATCCCCGTCGCCATCCCCGTCGCCATCCCCGTCTCCATCACCGTCGCCATCCCCGTCGCCATCCCCGTCTCCATCGCCATCGCCGTCACCATCGCCATCGCCGTCACCATCGCCATCCCCCTCGCTCTCACCGCTCGTCCCGGAGCTGGCCCCCGCGCTCGATTCCCCCAGCTCGTCGCCGGTCTCGCTTTCGCCGCCGACGCACGCGCCCGCGAGCTCGGCCGGCGCGAGCGCACCGTAGACGCGCCCGCCATCGCAGCCGGCGTCGGGGAAACTGCACCAGCCTTCGGCTTCGCAGCGACCGTCGGCGCCACATTCCACGTCTTCGTTGCAGCTAAAGACGGCGGGCACCGTGCAGGCCGAGCCGAGGCCGCCGCCGAGCAGGCCGAGCCATGCAGCCAGGCCGCGCCGACGTAGCGGTGCGCGAAGTCCCCGGTTCATGCTTGCACTCACGCTCAACGTCTCCACTGCAACGAGATGCCGACGAACTCGCGCCCGAAGCTGGGCGAAGCCGTCGGGAGCCGGGACATCTCACGGCGGTCCTTTTTGTGGCGCAGGACTCCGGCCACCAAGACCCCCACCCCCGCGGCCGCCAAGACCCCGCCGGCCGCGTACAAAGGCACGGCCCCCTTGGCGCGCCCGGTGTTCGGATCCCGAAGGCGCTCGAGTTCGTCGTAGCTGCCGGCGTTGGCGGCGCGTCGATCCAAGACCCCGCCGCCGATCATCAAGCCGAGCCCGACGGCGCTGACGCCCGCGCCAGTCCCCATGAGGATCAGGCCGGTCTTGGGCGCCGGCTCGCCGCCGTCGTGTTCATCGACCTCGAAGGCGACCGGGGCGAGCTCGCGGGGAGACTCGGCCGACGCCTCCGTCGGGTCCTCGTCCTCGGCGCTTTGTGACGCGTCATCGCGTGGCACACACTCGCCTTTGAGCTGCGTCGCCGCCTCTCGTTGCTGCTCGGGCGGATCGCTGTCCAAGAAGCGATCGTACAGGCGCGTCGCCTCCTCGCAGTTGCCGCCGAGGCGCTCGGTCTGCGCCCAGGCGAAGAGCACATCCGTGCTGGGCTCGAGGGCGTAGGACTTGGCGAAGGCCGCCGCCGCCTCCTCGTAGTTTTCGCGGGCGTAGGCCTCGGCCCCCTCTTCGAACCAGGCCGTGGCGTCTTTGCTCTCCGCCGGCGAAGCCACTGCGACCGAGGGCTGCGCACCGAACCCCAAGACGAAGGCGCCAAGGAGCAGCCCACGACGAAGCGTCGCCCCCCCGGACCCGGGCCCCCCGAGTCCCCCGGTCATTGCGGCGGCAGCAGTGCGTTCTTGTTCCATGCCTTCTTGGTCTTCTTTTTCTTGGTCTTGGTGACCGGGTGGCGGGTCTCCCCCGTCGCGGCCCCGCTCGGCCCCGGCGCCGCCCCGCTCGGCCCCGTCGCCGCCTCGCTGGGAAGGTCCGGATCCTCGAGCGCCAGGTCCTCGTCCTCGCCGGCCTCATCCGCCTCGGGCGAGTCCGCTTCGGGCGAGTCGAGTTCGGGTGAATCGGCTTCGGGCGAATCGACTTCGGGCGACTCGTCTTCAGAGGCGCTCGCGGACGCGTCCGGCACGGCGACCTCGGAGCTCTCGCCGGCCTCGTCCGCGGCCGCCTCGTCGCCGCTGAGCACGGCGAAGCTCACGGCCCCCGCCAACAAGACCCCCACTCCCAGCGCGATCGGAAGCAGCGGCCGACGCTCACGATCCTCGGCCAGGGCGACCTTCGCGGGCTTTACGGACAGCGCCGAGCTGATCGACTCGGAGACGCTGGTGGGCGTCGCGGTCGTGACCACCTCCGAAAAGCTCGGCGCGGAGCTGTCCGAGGCCGGCGGCGGCGCGCTCCCACCCGCCGTGAGCAGCTCGGCGATCGCCTCCCGCTGGGTCGAGAACCACTCGTCCATGAAGGACGCCAGCCGCGTCGGCGAGCAGTTCATGCGCTGGGCGACGGCGAAGCTCTCG
>JAUIJR010000352.1 GCA_030431075.1 Polyangia bacterium
GCCGGCGCGAAGCGGGCCATGCGATCGCGGGCGTAGGGCACGACCGCACCGTCGCGGGCCGCGTCGTAGTCCATGTGCAAGGCCAAGTCGACGTCGGCAAAGGTCAGCTGGCGCATCATGGCCGAGGCGGCCCGGAAGGTCCGCGCGGCTTTCATCTTGTCGAAGAGCTCCGCAGGGATGGTCTCGCCCGTCTCGTGGTGTTTGGCGAAGAGGTCCAAACACTCGCGCTCCCAGCACCAGTTCTCCATGATCTGCGAGGGGAGCTCGACGAAGTCCCAGGCCACGTTGGTGCCGGCCAAGCTGCGCACGCTGACCCGCGTGAGCAGGTGGTGCAGCAGGTGGCCGAACTCGTGAAAGAGGGTCTCGACTTCGCGATGGGTCAGCAAGGCGGGCTTGTCGCCGACGGCCTCGCTGATGTTGCCGCAGATGAGGCCCACGTGCGGGGTGAGGCGCTCGCCGACCTGGGCGGCGGCGCCGGTGAGCAGCGCATTCATCCACGCGCCGCCGCGCTTTTCTTCGCGCGGGAACAAGTCGGCGTGAAAGACCCCCAAGCGCGCCCCGGCCTCGTCGAGGATCTCGAAGACCTGGGCCGAGGGGTGCCAGCTCTCGAGCTCGACGCTTTGCACGCGGATCCCGTAGAGGCGATGCACGAGCTCGAACATCCCCTCGAGCACGGCGTCGGCGGCGAAGTAGGGGCGTAGGGCCTCTTCGTCGAAGTCGTAGCGGGCGCGGCGCAGCTTCTCGGCGTAGTAGCCCACGTCCCAGGGGGAGAGCTCCGGCGCGTCGGCGCCCTCGAGTTCGCGCCGGTAGGCCAAGAGCTCTTCGCCCTCGCGGGTGGCGGCGGCTTCGCTGCGCGCGCAGAGGTCGTCGACGAAAGCCCGCGCGGCCGTGCCCGTCTTGGCCATGCGGTCCTCGAGCACCAAGTCGGCGAAGTTGGCGTAGCCGAGCAAGGCGGCCTTCTCGGCGCGCAAGCGCAGGATCTCGGCGATGCGGGTCGAGTTGTCGAACTCGCCTTCACCCGCGCGGAGGTTGTAGGCGCGCCACACCTCTTCTCGCAGGGCCGCGTCGTCGGCGTACTGCAAGACGGGCTGCATCGAGGGGAACTGCAAGGTGAAGCGCCAGCCCTCGACGCCTTTTTGTTCGGCCCGCGCACGGGCGGCCTCGACGGCCGAGGGCGGCAAGCCGGCCAGGCGAGAGGCGTCATCGATGACCAGCTCCCACGCGGCGGTGGCGTCGACGACATTTTGCGAGAACTTGGTCGTGACCTGGGCCAAGGCGACGTCGAGCTCGGTCAGCCGCTTTTTCTCGGCCTCGCCGAGCTCGGCACCCGAGCGTCGGAAGTCGTCGAGGGTCTTGGCGAGCAGGCGCGCGCGCTCCGGATCGAGGGCCTTGGCCTCGGCGCTCTCGGCAAAGCCCTGCAAGGCGGCGTAGAGCTTCGCGTCGAGCGGGATGACGGCATAAAAGGCGCTGACCTTGGGCTGGATGGTGTCGTAGGCCTCGCGCAAGGCGTCGGTGGTGACGACGGACTCGAGGTGCCCGACCAAGCCGACGGCAAACTCGAGCTTCTCGGTCGCCCGCTCGAGGGCGCCCATGGTGTTGGCGTAGGTCGGAGGCTCGGCGAGCTCGCGGATGGCGTCGAGGGCGGCGCCGGCCTCGGCGAGCAGGGCGTCGACCTCACCTTCGATGTCGGCGGGATCGATCTGCGAAAAGGGGATGTCGACGCGGGGTTCGCGAAGCGGGGGAGTCGCGCTCATCGCCGCGCATCATAGCCGCAGCGGCCGCGGATGGCTGCCGCCTCGAGCCGCCCGCGCGAGGGCGCTCGGCGGCGACCTCGCCATTACAAAATGGGGACGCGATGGGCGCGCACGCGGATGGACCTGCGGGCGGAGGCCGGGCAAAGTCGAGCGCGAGCATGCGGGTCCTTCTCTCGGCGCTGTTCTGGTTCTACTGCGCGGCCAGCTTGGCCGTGTGGTGGTTCGCGGTGCTGATCCCCTGGCTGGTGATCACGCCTTTCGATCGCCGCCGCCGCTTCGCCCACTGGTACGCCTACACCTGGGCGAACCACTTCCATGCGCTGTCGCCCTTTTGGTCGATCCAGCTGCGCGACCCCGAGCGGGTCCGCCCGGACCAGGCCTACGTGATGACGGCGAACCACGAGTCGAGCGCGGACATCTTGCTGATCTACGCGCTCAAAAAGCAGTACCGCTGGGTGTCGAAGCGCGCGAACTTCTTCATCCCCTTTTTGGGTTGGATGATGGCGATGGCCGGTTACGTCTCGGTGGTCCGGGGCGATCGCCAAAGCCGCGAGAAGATGATGCGCGACTGCAAGCGGCAGCTGGAGCTCGGCAACTCGATCATGATCTTTCCCGAGGGCACGCGCTCGACGGCCGAGGACATGCTGCCCTTCAAACGCGGCGCCTTCGTGATGGCTTGCGAGGCCAAGGTGCCGGTGGCGCCCATCGTCATCGCCGGCACCCGCGACATCCTCCCGCGCAACTCCCTGGTCTTTCGCATGAAGCGAAGAGCCCGCCCGCGCATCGCCGTCCTCGAGCCCATCCACCCGGCCGAAGTCGACTACGACGCCAAGGCCCTGATGAAGCTGACCCGCGCCCGCATGATCGAAAAGCGGGCCGAGCTCCTGCGCGAGATCGCCGAAGAACACGCCGCTGCGGATGCAAAAGAAGCCGGCCGCGCAACACCGCGACCGGCTCCACGGGCCAGCGCCCTGCGGGAGTGAATCAGCCGCCGCCGCTGGGGCGCTGCACCTTGATCTTGAAGACTGGGTCGCAGCGCGACTTCTCCCCGGAGCTGAGGTCCGTGGCGATGAAGGCGATGTCGATGTCCCAGGTGGCCTGATCGCCGTCGCCGTCGCCGTCACCGCCTGCATCGGGCAAGAGGTTGCCCAGGGCCGCGTAGGAGTAGCGTGCCGGGTACTTGACTCCATCGCTCTTCGGGGCCACCTGCCGGGACTTCCACGCGCGGGGGTACTCGACACCGCCGTTCGTGGAGACCGGCTGACTATTGGAATTTTTCCAGGTGCTGCAGACCTCGAGCTCGAATCCAGGCGGATCCATCAGCATCAAGATGACCTTGGAACGCCCGGTCATATCGATGGTCTCAGAACTCGGATCGTCGTCGCCGAGGGCGGTCCCGTCGCACGAAATCTGCCAGTTGCGGGTCGTGGGATCGACCTGAGCGTACAGGGCGAGCACGTTGTGGTCATCGCTGAGTCGAGGCGGATTCGTCGGGGCCGTCGGATAGGAGTCGGGGATGGTGAGGCCGTTGTTGGAGTCGTCGGTGGGGTTCATTTTGAGTGTCCTTGTCTTTGGCGGCGGGGCGCCTTCGAGGGGGTAGTGCGCGGGGGCGTGGGAACAATTCACGCGACGTGATTTTTTTTCGCACGCCGGCGTGACCACTTTTTTGTGGGCTTCGGGCGGTGTTTGATGGCAGTTTGAAGGAAGCCATGGAGGGGTTGGGGAACGACGACACGAAACCGTCGAGCGACGCGCTGTCGACGACCGTGCGTGGCCCACGGGGCGGCTCGTCGGCGGAGAAGATCCAGCGAGACCTGATTCGCGCTCGACTGTTTCCACAGACGGCGAAGCGACCGGAACTCGGTCGCTTCGAACTGGGGGGCGTATTGGGGCGCGGCGGAATGGGGGTCGTCTACAAAGCGCACGACCCCCGCTTGGATCGTTGGGTGGCGATCAAACTGCTCGCAGACGGGGTGGGCAATGCCGACCTCCACGAGCGCCTGATCCGCGAAGCCCGGGCGCTGGCTCGCCTCTCCCATCCCCACGTCGTGCAAGTGTACGAGGCGGGGGAGCAAGACGGCCGCGTCTTCTTGGCGATCGAGTACGTCGAGGGGGGAACGCTGTTGGATGCATGGGAGGCGCTCGATGACGGCGACTGGCGGGCAAAGCTGCGCTTGCTGGTCGCGGCCGGTCGCGGACTGATGGCGGCACATGAGCGCGATATCGTGCACCGAGATTTCAAGCCGGCGAACGTTCTGGTGACCTCGGATGGTGTGGCGAAGGTGACCGACTTCGGCATCGCTCGCGCGTCGTGGGAGACACGAGAAGCGCCGAAGCTCGCCGACGACGGCGCGGGCTCGGCATTGGGTCCGTCGGCCCTTGGGCTGACCAGTACCGGCACCGTGATGGGAACCCCGGCCTACATGTCACCGGAACAGATCTGCGGAGACCCGGTCGACGCGGCCAGCGATCAGTTCAGCTTTTGCGTTGTGGCCTACGAAGCCCTCACGGGACGGCGTCCCTTCGACGGTCGATCGGTCAGCGAACTTCGGGCCGCGTTGCTGCAGCCTACGCAAGTCGCGTGGCCTGCTGGCACGGCGGTGCCCCAGCGGGTTCGCCTCGCGATCGAGCGTGGGTTGGCACGAGGGCTTGACGAGCGCTGGCCATCGCTGGCCGTGTTGCTCGACGAGCTGGAGCTCGCTTCGCGACCGACCGGACGGCGATGGGCGATGGGGGGAATGGCCGCGACCGCAGCCCTTGCCGTCACGATGTGGGCTGTGGGAGGGACCCCGACGCCCGACTGCGAGCTCGGGAACTCTGCCCGCGCCTTGCTGAACGACGACGTGCGAACGCAGCTCCGAGCGGGCTTTGAGCGCACGGGCCTGGGCTACGCCGAGCAGGCTGCGCAGCGCTCGATGTCTGCGCTCGAGGCAACGGCGCTCCAACTCGACGAGGCGCGCGCGGACAGTTGTCGGGCGACCTATGAGCGCGGTGAACAGTCCACCGACGCGCTCGATGTACGCGCGGGCTGTTTCGAGCGTCGCCAAGCCGGGCTCGCGCGCATTGTGCAGCGTCTGGGTACACCAACGCCGCGCGCGGTCGAACTGGCGGAACTGCAGATCGAGCGTTTCGCCGGCACGGTGGACTGCCTGGACGAGCCCTCGGCACCCAGCCCCGAAGCCGCGCAGGCCTACGCCGAGCTCATGTCCATGCTCGATCGCGGAGGCATCGAGTCGGGCTTCGGGGAATGGACGGCGGCCGAGGAGACCCTCGTCGAGGCATTGCGTTCTGCCGAGGCCCTCGACGACCCCAGACTCATAGCGAGGGCGAATCGGTTGCGTGGCGAACTGGAAGAGCGTCGGGACGATCCTCGAAAGGCCCTCCTCCACGTCGAGGCGGCCATCGATGTGGCCGAGGCGGGGGGCGTCGACGACGAAGCCTTGGCCGGGTGGCAAGTCCTCGCGAGGCTCGGGCAACAGGGGTTGGAGGACCCCGAGCTGGCTCGGCGGGCGCTGCGACGGGTCGAAGCGCTCGCGGAACGACTCGGCCGCAGCGAAGATGTGGCCGATGCGTTGCGCTTGGGGGAGGTCGAGATCGCCGGGCTCGAGCACGACTGGGCGGCGGCCGAAGCCGGGGCCCGTTCGATGCTAGAGCGGGCACGAGACCAGGAGGCAGGGGGGCGCGCGCAGGCCCTCGCCGAATACCGACTCGCCGAGATCCTCTACCGCGCGGGACGGTGGTCCGATTCCGCGGAGCTGTTCGCGGCGTCGGCCGAGCACTACGCGAGCAGCCTTGGGGACACGCACCCGACTACGCTCATTGCTCGACGGGCGACTTTGGCTCCGCGCATCGAATCGGGGGACCTCGATGGCGTAGGCGAGGGGATCGACGCCCTGCGCCACGCCTTTGAAAGCGACGCGGACCACGGGCCGAAGGAGGCCGTTCGGCTGGCGCTGCTCGAGGCGAGGTTGGCCGAGGCCGAGGGCGACCTCGACGCCATGGCCGAGGCCGCGCAGCAAGGGA